>JBGSSZ010000378.1:0-5202 GCA_041736785.1 Limnoglobus sp. | reverse complement strand
AGGTCCAGGAATTCGATGATGTTCCGCGAACACTCTGTCATGGCCCGGCGACTCCTGTCGTGTGGCGAACGTGCTGGTGAATCAACACTTCTACCACCGCAAAGCCGCCGAGCCTTCAACTCAGTGAGAAATACGGGCTAGTTCACCATGTCCGCTCACACCGAACCTTCGACCAGCCCGACGCTGATGCAGGCCCTTGGGTTGCAGGGGCGGGATGAGGATTGGCGGCGGTTCGTGGCGATCTACACGCCGGTCATTGAGCGATTCTGTCGCGAGTCGGGACTGTCGGACCACGAGTGCGACGAAGTGCAATCGCGGGTGCTGATGGCCCTCACGACGGCACTGCGGGGACTCAAGTACGATCCCGCTCAGAGTTTTCGGGGCTATTTGCGGACCTGCGTGATCAACGCGATTCGTCGGATGGCCCGCGAGAAGGATCGCCATCCGGATTCGCAGGGCTCGGGGCACGAAGCGAACCAGAGGTTCCTGGAACGCATCCCGGCCGCGGAATCGGTGGCATCGTTGGCGGACGAGATCGAAGCGGACCTGCTCGCCCGCTTGAAGCTCGTTCAGAATGCGATGGAAGCCGTGCGGCAGAAAGTGACACCCGACGTATGGGCGGCGTATTGGGCGACGGCGATTGATGACCAGAAAGCCGCTGAAGTCGCGGCGCGCCTGGGGAAAACAGTCGGCGCGGTCTACATGGCGAAGAACCGCGTCAAGAAACTCCTTCAGGAAGAAGGGCGGAGGTTGATGAACCTTCCGCCGCACGAGTGAAAGTCATGACCTCCTGTCCCGACCGCGAAACCTGGCTTGGCTGGCTCGACGAGTCGCTTCCGGCGGAAGACCTCTCCGCCTGTCACTCGCATCTCGCCGATTGTGCCGTCTGTCAGGCGACGCTCGATGAGCTGACAACGTCAGCGGACTGGATGTGGCTTGCCCAAATTCGCCTGCCCAATGACCGCGTCGGAATTGAGCCACACCGGGTGACGCTCCCCGGACTGACGCTCTTCGAAGAAATCGGTCGTGGCGGTCACGGGGTGGTGTTCCGAGCCAACCAAGACTCGTTGAACCGTGTGGTGGCCGTCAAGATTCTCAAGTACGGAGTGGCGGCGACGAAGAGTGAGCGGGATCGCCTGGCCCTGGAAGCGGCCTCGCTGGCTCGGCTTCGTCACGAGAACATTGTCCAAATCCACACGACCGGCGATCACGACGGGTTGCTCTATTTGGTGATGGAATGGGCGGATGGTGGCAATTTGGCGGATCAGATTCAAGGCGTGCCGTGGACCGCCCGTCGTGCAGCGGAGCTGGTCGCGACGCTTGCCGAAGCGGTCGAGGCGGCACACCGGGCGGGCATCATCCACCGGGACATGAAACCGAGCAACGTTTTGTTCGTGGGAACGGGTTCGGCTATGGTCGCGAAAATCGCCGACTTCGGTTTGGCAAAGTATCTGGACCTGCCCCAGGATAAGACGCCTACGATCGCGATTTTCGGGACGCCCAGCTACATGTCGCCCGAACAGGCCGATGGCAACACGAAAAGCGTCGGCCCGATGTCGGATGTGTACGGACTCGGCGCAATCCTATACGAATTGATCACGGGCCGTCCGCCGTTTCTCTCGGAGTCTTCGTTCGAAACGCTCCTGAAAGTCCGCACGGCGGAACCGGTCTCGCCGCGACTGCTGCAGCCGAAACTCGCACGGGATTTGGAAACCATCTGTTTGCACTGTTTGCAGAAAGAACCGACACGCCGATATGCGACGGCTCGGGATTTGGCGAATGATCTGCGGGCATATCTCGATCATCGACCCATCAAAGCAAGACCGGTCAGCGTTATGGAACGAGCCTGGAAATTGTGCCGCCGTCATCCGACGCGGGTTTCCCTCCTGGTCGCGGCGGGAGTGGCAGTCCTCGGCGTGCTGTTGATGATGCATGTGGCAGATCTTCGCACTGAACGTGCCCGGCGATCGGAGCTCGCCAATGGATTATTGACGTGCGAACCGAATGAAGTCCACCAGGTGTTGAGCAGACTGGAACCGCTCGATGGGGATGTCCACGAGCAGTTGCGTCGGCTTCGCACGACGGTGGATCCCGAGTCGCGAGCGGGACTCAACCTCGATGTCGCCCTGCTGTCGGTCGATCCGGATGTCCTTGCCAAACTCGTGGGCCGTGTCGGTGCCGTGCCGCCGGATGAATTGCTGTTGCTGCGATCTGCCTTGAAGCCATACTCTTCCGACGTTGTGCCGCATTTCTGGACGACGCTGACGAATGAAAACGCCGCTTCGTCTGTGCGGTTTCGAGCGGCGGTGATGCTGGCGGGATTGGATGCGAGCAATGAACGATGGCCTGCGTTCGCCAACGAGGTGACACGCTGGTTTGTCCGAGAGAATCCGCTCTACACCGGACGCTGGGTCGAAGCCCTGCAGCCGATCCACAATCAGCTTGTGGAACCATTCAAAACGGCAGCGCGCGATGTCAAGCTTACAGAATTGGAGCGTAGTGCCTCGGCCAGTGCCTTTGTGACTTATGCGGCTGACTCGCCGCAATCATTGGCTGAACTGCTGTTGGATTTGGAACCTCGACCGTTTCTGGTCGTGATGCCGGCGGTGAAGCGGCAGTCGGAACTCGTACTCACAGCGTTGCGCGTGGAAGCCGATCAAACGCCTGAAAAAGATGTTACGGAACTCGAAAAAGACACATTGGCCAAACGATCGGTGAGGGCGGCCATTGCACTGTGGCATTGTGGAGAGTCGAAACCCCTCGAAACGTTGCTCCAACTTCAAGGCGAAGATCTGCGCCGGCGTTACTTCGCCCTGCACGGACTCGCCGCGTACGGTGTCGATCTCGATTTCGTTGTGGCGCGTCTCACCGCGGCGACCGACGCCACGACACGCCGAGCTCTGATCATTGCGCTCGATGATTATGCACCGCTCAATGCTGATCGCCAGCAACGACTTCGTCCGATCCTCGAAAGATTCCATCGCGACGATCCGGATGCGGGTGTCCATTCCGCTGCGGAGTGGCTACTTCGTGAACGTTGGGGTGTTGTCTCGGAACTTAAACCATCCGTTGCACTAAATACCGCAACTGCGGGCACGAAGTCGTGGTACGTCACACCTGGCGGCACCACAATGACAATCATGCGTGGTCCGGTTGAATTCCTGTTTGGTTCGTCACCGAATGAATCGCACCGCGAGGGTGAGCCCCAAAGTCGTCATCGCATCGAACATCAGTTCGCTCTGGCAACGCGCGAAGTGACGGTAGCCGAATTCGACCGATTTTTGAAAGCGAATCCTAATAACATCGCGTATTCCCCGCCCGTACCGGATTATAGCCAGCCTCAGCACGCCGTCCGTCGTGTCACCTGGATGATGGCCATGCAATACTGTCGGTGGCTCGGGGAGCAGGAACAGCTTGCCGAGGATCAGCAACCATACCCACCAATCAAGCAGATCACCGATAAAGTGACGTACCCGCCGCAGTTTCTCAAACGCACTGGCTACCGACTCCCCACGGAAGAAGAGTGGGAGTACGCGACGCGTGTCGGCACGACCACGCCCCGTTTTTACGGTTACGATTTGGAGATGATTTATCGGTACGGCTGGATGATTGTGAACTCGGGCGATTCCTGTCATCCGGTCGGCACGTTGCGTCCCAACGATTTCGGACTGTTCGACGTGTACGGCAATGTCTGGGAGTGGACGCAGCCAGCCCTCTACGCCAAATCCCCAGGGTCTGGGGATTGTTTCACCCTGACTCATTCAGGCCAAGCGTGGAAGCCACATATCAATCCGGAAACACTTCCGCTGGTCGCGCGGGGCGGTTCGTTTCTCTACCATGCCCCGTTCACTCGATCTGCGAAAAGGTATTATCTCGCACCGACGGGTGACTTGACGATTGGCTTTCGGATTGCCTGCACTGTCGGCGCCGAGTTGCGGCGTTAACTTTGGATCAAGGTACGTCCGTGGTCTCTCCACCGGCGCGGGTGGTGTGAACCGGCATGAGCGAATCGGTCTTGCCGCGGAAAAGCGAACATAGCCATAGCCGTCGGAGAAGTTCGCGCCGCGCTGTGTGGGCTCCAGAAGTGGAATATTCCGCAGGGGTCATCGGAGTCCGCCACGGTCCGAAATGGAACGGCTGGAGGTCAGGCACTCGGGGTTGAGGGTGCGCCGCAGTAATGTTCGCTGCCTTTCGAAACGCAGATCATCTAACCGACATGATGTATAGGGTTCCCACATAGCCAGTGCTATTCGGTGGCGAGTCAACACTCATGGCGATGGACACGACTAGATTTCCAGACTCGTCCATTTTTGGAGGAGTGGTCGTATCAAACCAATTTGCATTCTGTACATTGAGTCCGGGAATAACCCACGCGGCTAAAAACTTCCTACCAAAAGGTGACGTGCCTTCTGGATGAAATGGAATGTGGTTAACTCCACCTTTCCGGATGTAAAGATTATATTCCATTGGGCCTACTTGCTCAGTTTTTTCAGCTTTGGCTGGATCAACGATAAAGAAGACCTTGTAGGTGAAGACTTGAACGTCGAGCTGATCGACTCTCGCCTCAACACTCTGCACTTTGCCTTCGAGCCTTTCAGCGCTCTGGAATAGGCTCCAGAAGATCAGTAGGGCAACGACTACAAGAATGGCGTTGAGTAGGATGCCGATTCTCGCTATCCAGTTTGGCATGGTTCAACCTTTCGTGACTGGTTCGGGGAGCTTGGGAAAGACTGGCTGTCGGATATTATTGACACACACCCGGAAACTACCCCATGATTGATGGGTGAGTCTGCAATCACTCAGTTTGGCAAGATAAGACATCATAAACCAAAAGACTCCGGCACATGCGAGTGGAAAGGTAATCTGAATCGGAGTCGTGAAGGAGAGCGAAGAAACACCCGTTCTCCACATACTGATTAACAGAACTACAAGTGATATAAATGCCCCGAAAAAGAACAGCATTCCAATAGCCATAGCTGGCAAATACCTCGCTTTGAACGCATGCCGTATTTTGCGTTCATCGACGGATAAATCAGAGGTGTCAGTGTTCACGTGAATGCCTCAAAATACGCATTGGAAAGCCACAGCATTCTAAAAATACGTTAACTTGGGATCAGGGCATGTCTGCGGTCTCCCCGCCAGCCCGTGAGGCGAGAGCCGGCATGATCGCGTTGGCGGTGTAGTGGAGGAAGCGCACGGAAC
>JBGSSZ010000689.1:0-1597 GCA_041736785.1 Limnoglobus sp. | reverse complement strand
CCGGTCATCGGCTGGTGTGCCGCGCAGGGAACGCTGACGGCCGACGCGGTCTGCCTCTTCGCGATTCTCTTCGTCTGGCAACTGCCGCACTTCTACAGCATCGCCTGGCTGCACCGCCGCGACTACGCCCGCGGCGGGATGCGCATGCTGCCCAACGTCGACCGCCCGGATGGCTTGTGGACTGGCATCGCCACGGTCGGCACCTGCATGCTGCTGATCGCCGTCGCGGTCATGCCGTTTGCCATCCAGACCGCGGGCGGGGTCTATCTCATCGGCTCGCTGCTGCTCGGTGCAATGTTCCTCCGCCGCTCGATCCGCTTCCTGCAATCCCGCAACGACACCACCGCCCGCAGCGTCCTCCGCGGCTCGCTGCTCTACCTCGTCGGCGTGATGGCTCTGCTCGTCCTCGACAGCCTGCTGCCGAAGTACATGGGATCAGTTCTCGCGCTATGACCGCCCCTGCACCGCGATCCGGTCGTCGGTTTCTCACGGCTCGCTGGCAGAACCTCATTCTCGCCAACTTCCCGGTCCCGAAGTCGCTGCTGCAGGACCGCCTCCCGCCCGGCACCGAACTCGACACCCTCGACGGCGAACACTGGGTGAGCCTGGTCGGCTTCCAGTACGTCGATACCCGCGTGCTGGGCGTTTCCTGGCCGGGCTACCGCCATTTTCCGGAACTGAATCTCCGCTTCTACGTTCGCCGCGGCGAGGAGCGAGGCGTCTGCTTCGTGCGCGAATATGTGCCCAAACGCCTGGTGGCGTGGATGGCTTGGGCGATCTATCACGAAGACTTCCACGTCGCCCCCGTGACCGCGTCGGTGACGGAGTCCGCCGAGCGGATCACCGCGGACTACACCGTGCACCAGGGCGGGCAGGTTCACCGCCTCGCCGCGACGGGTACGAAGCCAGCGATTCAGCCCGCACCCGGCAGTCGTGAGAATTGGTTCAAGGAACACATCTGGGGCTACGGCACCAGCCGCCGCGGCAAGCTGATCCGCTACGAAGTCTCTCATCCCGAGTGGGAGATCTATCCGGTGCTGGAGTACGAGCAGAGCGTGGATTGGTCAGCGCTGTATGGCCCGAAGTGGTCCGCGATGACCGGCACCCAGCCGGCTTCTGTGGTGTTCGCCGTGGGCTCGGAGATCAGAGTTTTCCCACGGGGGACGTGAGCAATTCGCTGGCATCGCCGCCCGCATCCTCTTCGAACGCGTCACACATCGTGGTCGACGAACTTCATCCCCGAGTTTGCCGCGCGTCGGTGGAATGGTGCGGAGTGCTGGCACTGTGCGGCTGCCAAAGGCCGCGGAGCGACCGAGGAGCAATCCCACGCGGAGCGTGGGAACAAGAAAGCGGGTATTATATTGGGAGATAGGACTTTCCACTATTGACATGACGGAACCTTCTCTTCTACAATGTGACTGCTGGCACTTTGTCAGCAAGTTTCGAGTGGCATTCTTAGCAGCCTGTTGACCTATTGAGCTTTTAGGCTGTTGGTATTTCAAACTGCAAATCGATATCCCCCACACTGCGGGACCGTCTCGGCATCCCCGCCGCCGGAGCGGCGGGTCCACCAACTTTCGATCCCACAATTCCCGCG
>JBGSSZ010000688.1:0-2537 GCA_041736785.1 Limnoglobus sp. | reverse complement strand
CGCTTGGAAGCGGGCGGTTGCGGGTCCGCTCCATCTTCGCGTCGGCTCGGCGCTCGAGCCAGTGATTGAGCGCGCTGCCGCCAGCGGCCACGAGAGCCGTGCCGATCAGTGTGTGCAGAAGCGTTTCAATGCTCGGCGACGGGGCACCGCCGAGGAAGAAACCCACGGCCACCGTGACGAGCGCCATGCTGGCGATCTTCGGCTTGGTGAGTTCGAAATAGTCAGCGGCGCGCGTCCGCACCACCTCGATCGGCAGCGTGGCGGGCAGTGCGGGTGCGGTGGCGGTCATAGGTGGTACTCGAAATCCTAGTCCCTCGGGGGACGCACGCAGCGAATTATCTTATCACACCGCCGTCGGGCGGCTTCAGGCCTTCGACCGCGGCATCGGGGGCACGGCCGAAAACTGCCTGCTCCGCGGTCTGGTTCAGCGCCATCGCGGCGACCACGGGAATCTCCTGATTCTCCAGGGCCTCCTGATAGCCGAGTGCGAGCGGTCGACGCCCGGCTCGGATCGCCAGTGCCACGGCGGACGCCAGCAGGCCGCAGCCGAGCAGTTGATGTGCAGTCCGCATGGCGGCCTGACTTTTCATCACGGGTCGCAGTTCGGGGAGCGTCTGCGCCTGCGGGCCGACCGCGGCGAACTTGCCCAGATAGGCCTCTACACCCAGCAGGACTTGCAGCACGAGGATCGCGATCAGGTGCAGGCCGGGCCGCAGGAGTAATCGCCGTGGCTCGGGCTTCTGGTGGATTCGCGCCACGAGTGCGACGATGGCCGTGGCGATTGCAAACGCCGTCAGCAGGTGCAGCCGCTGCGAGAGTGCCGAACCGCCGTGACGCAGCATGACCGCCCAGAGCAATTGAATGAACAGCAACCCGACGAGATACCAGCTCCAGCGCGAATACTCCTCAGCGTCATGTTCGGAGAGCGCGTCGCCGGCACGACGCGGAGCGGCGAGCATCACCACGGCGACGAGCACGCAGAAGGCCACTTGCCCGAACGCGCCGTGAATGGCGGCGAGATTGGAGCCCGCGAGGGCGTTGAAGAAGACGCGAAAGCCGCCGAGCAGTCCCTGCACCATCACAGCGACGAGGCCGACGATCGTGACGCAACGCAGCCAGCCGCCGAAGACATTGGCGAGGCCGCTGACCACGCCGCAAGCGATGACGACAATCGCGGCGAGCAGGGTCACGATGCCGCTCATCGTCGGCCACGATTTGACGCGCTCCAGCAGGTGCGTCTCGGCGAGCATCGCCTCATAATTCGCGGAGCGGGGATCGAGATTGAAATCGCTGGCGGCTGTCGCTTTCAGTTCGGTCCAGACGCTGCCCATGCCGCGGTGAAATTCACCATACGCCAGCACGAGCACAGCCATGGCGACCAAGCCCGCGAGTCGGAGCTTGCGGTTCGGCTCGGTCCACCAGACTGCGACCGCGAGCACGATCACCGCACCGCCAACGATCCATCCCGCAACGCGGTGTGTGTGCTCGACAACGAAGCCGAACTCCCACTTCGTGTTGCTGATGAGGTACCACGGCTCGGTCGGCCAGACGGGGTCCGCCATGCCGACGCGGAAGCTGGTGACGAAGCCGCCGAGCGCGAGCAGCACAAAGGTCAGCACGACCGTGACGATGGCCCAGATGCGGACCCACGCCGGCACAGGGCGAAGCTCGTTCGGAGGCATTATTTCACCTCCGGATAGACAGCACTCCGCACATCGGCAGGCAGATGCTGCGGGTCAGGGAGCGCGCGGAGGAAGAGGACGAGGTCGTGCAGGTCGGCTTCGCTGAGTGTGGCTGCGGGCATGCCGCTGCCGGGGATCCCGCAGGTGATGCGTCGAACGTAGTCGGCGGCGTCACCGCCGCCACGAGGTCGGCCTTCGGTGAGAGCCGCGGGCTTCACAGCGACGCCCCACACGTCGTAGCGGTAGAGCGAATTGCGACCGTAGTCAGCGTGGCACTTGATGCAGCCGGTGACCTCGCCGCGGAAGAGATCGTGACCGTGCCGCACGCGCTCGGCATACGCGGGATCGCCGTCAGCGTGCTGTGGCTCGAGCTTGGGCACGCGCGACACATCGAGTTCCGTCGCCTGGGCCGCGCTCCAACTCGCGAAGCGGAGAATCCATTTCTTGTGCGCTTCGGCTTTGATGTTGGTAACCGTCTCGAGATCCTCGGCAGCACGGATCAGATCGTACTCCATCACGCCGCGGAGCATGAGGTGGAGCGTGTAGCTGGTGACATCGTCGATGGCCTCGTCGCTGAGGAGGGCGAAGGGAGGCATGCTGTTGCCGCTGACGCCGCGGCGGACAGCACGATGCAGGTCACTGCGGGTGGGCCAGCCCTGACCACTGGTGGTGCTGACGAACTTGAACTGCCCCTGGCGAAAGTCGCGGGCATGCGGGTAGACCCAGAGGCTGGTGGGTCCGCGACCGTCGCCGGTCATGCCGTGGCAGTGGACACAGTGGGCTTTGTAGACGCGACTGCCGGCGGCGAGCTTCTCGGGTGTGAGACCATAGCGAGCGGCGTCGGGGTGTTCCACG
>JBGSSZ010000356.1:0-2215 GCA_041736785.1 Limnoglobus sp. | reverse complement strand
GCACGGTTCCGCCCGACCTCGCTTGCAGGTCTTCACACCGTCGCAGTGTCGGGCGTCCCGCCGCACACACTAGCCGTGAATGTCGCGACGACCGCGGCGGCACTCTGCGAATCCGACTTGCGGCGGCTCGACGCGGCGGATCTCGCCCGCATCGGCGTGCAGGTCGCCACCTCAGCCAATGATGTCAAATCCGCCATCGACAGCGATCATCCGCAGATTCTCACGCCGCGGCCGCAGGGTCCTGCTGTGGCGCGGGGCGTCATCTTGCTGGCTCTGGCTGTGCTCGCTGGTGAGCTACTGCTCGCGTGGCGGACCGGCCCTGCTCGTGGTACTGCCATCGGAGACGCCGTCGCACCGACACGCACGCTGATGGATCGACTGCTGCGGATCGTTGGCTGGCTGGTGCTGCTCGCTAGTGTGCTGGTCCTGGCAGTGGCGGGGCCGTCGCTGGTGCTCGGGCAGCTTCCGACATTCGTGCCCGAGGGGGTGCGGAGCACGCTCGAATCGTGGCTCGATGTGCCGAGTGCCAACCCTGGCGAAGGCACACGCTGGCGCATCGCGGCCAATTCTACGTTCGGCGGTAATTTGCGCACCGACCGCTTCATTGTGCTCGGGATCGTGGCAACTCTCATGCTCGCCGCCGTAATGCTCTATCGCCGTGAGCGGGCTGCTGTGGGAAGCTCGCGAGCCCTGCTGCTGCCGCTGGGTCTGCGACTGGCTGCGTATGCACTCTTCGGACTGGTGCTGCTACCGCAGATTCGAATTGTCTTTGAGCGCGAGGGCGTCCCCGAATTCGCGGTGCTGCTCGACACCTCCGCCAGCATGGGCACGATCGATCGCGATGCCTCCTCGCAAACACGTCTGCAGCGCGTGCAGACGTATCTCGCTTCCGCTGATCTTCTGGGACGCTTGCACCAGGATCGGCGATCCCGCGTGGTGGTCTACTCGCTGGCGGACCGGGCCGTGCTTGCGGCTGCGATCGATGAACTGAACGATATCGTGCCTGCTGCGGAGAGCGTGCGTGCGTTGTCACCGAACGGGAGCACGAGCCGGCTCGGTGACGGTGTGGACGCCGTGCTGAAAGCGCACAACGGCGGAACGCTCGCGGCGGTGATCATTGCCAGTGATGGCATCACCACCAATGGCGCCGATCTCGCCTCGGCAGGGCGCATGGCCGCACGGGCCGGTGTGCCGCTCTTCACCATCGCTGTCGGCGAACGCCACGATCCACTCGACCTCGCCGTCGCCGACTTGAAAATGGATGACGTCGTGGCGAAGGGGGACGAACTGATCGTCGATGGCCGGCTCCTCACCCGCGGCAAAGTGACAGGACCGGTGACGGTGACGCTCTCCGAAAAACGGGGCGACGGCAAGGTCGTGCTCGACACTGCGAAGCTGACGCCCGACGCCGGCGGGAAACCGACGCCGATCCGGTTGCGGCACCGCTTTACCGAAAATGGCGAAAAGACGCTCATCATCGAAACACCGGGGCTACCCGGCGAAGCCGACCTGGGTAACAACCGCATTGAGCGGACCGTGCTCGTCACCGAGGGCAAGAAGCTCCGCGTGCTCTTTCTCGAAGGGCGACCCCGCTACGAGTTCCGCTTCCTCAAGACGCTACTCGAGCGCGAAGTGGAGGCTGCGGGCGAGCGGTCGTTCGACTTCCACTTCCTGCTGCTCGACGCTGGCAAAGATTTTGCGACGACGGATCGCGGTGCGTTGCGGGCGTTCCCCACCCGCGCGGAGTTGTTCGACTACGACGTCGTGCTGCTGGGCGATCTCGATCCCGCACTGCTGCCGCGGCCATCGGTGAATCTGACGGACCTCGCAGATTTTGTGCGGGTCCGCGGTGGCGGGTTGCTGCTGATCGCCGGTGAGCAGGCCCTGCCCGCGAAGTTTTTCGACACTGCCATGGCCGACGTGCTCCCGGTGCTCCGCGCCGGTGCGCAAACTCTGTCCAGCGAAGATCGGCCCATTGTCGACGGCTATCGACTCAAGCTCACGCCGCTCGGGCAGCAGCATCCTCTGCTGCGACTGGCCAGCGACGATGTCGAAAATGCTGCACTCTGGCAACGGCTCGCACCGCTGCTCTGGTGCGCCTCGGGCTACCAGCGACGGCAGACCGCGGAGGTGCTGGCGACCCATCCCACCACAGCGGCGGAGAACAATCCCGGCGAGAAGTTGCCACTCATCCTGCAGCAGTTCGCCGGTGCGG
>JBGSSZ010000346.1:0-4640 GCA_041736785.1 Limnoglobus sp. | reverse complement strand
ACTCCGTCGAGCACGCCCGCATCTGCGGGCGCGCGCAGAGCCTGGACGGCGAGAACGGCGTGGTAGGTTCCGAGAGCAGGCAAGCCCCTCCCGCCTCTTCGTCTATCGGGCCAGGGATGTGCAGGGCCGCGTCAGCGGTCCCGAGTCGTCGAGGGATGAGCGTCAAGCGAACCCGAAGCAGCCCGGCGCCGCGAAGCGGCGGGGCCACGTGATTCCAAGAGCAGCGGCTCACCCGGCGTGATGAGGTCAACGCCCGGACGGCATTCGTGAGCGACGTTAGTCCTATGCCAGGTTCCGATCGCGAGTTCCGTCGGCCATCGCGGTTTGTGGTGCACGAGCTCGTCGCACAGGCGCTGCAGCAACCCAAACCGCTGCATCGCGCCCGCGCCCCAGGTGATGGGCCCGACCCAAGCCACTTCGCACGCGCGTTTGATCTTGTCGACAGAGTTCGCACGCTCGGCTTAAGCATTTCCAATGCTCGGGAAGCGCCTGTGCGCGGTGCGTTCGCAAAGATCTTCCTCACGCCGCGGGGCAAGCTCTTTGCGCGCTACTACGCCAGCATCCCTAGTGATACCGGCGAAAGATGAGACAGGTCGCTCTCGGTCGAGTCGCTAATCGTTCCCTCGGTGCCGCCGCGCGCGCGAACGTCGCGACGAATGCGCTAGACAACGGGGCGGACATCGCGAAGGTGCAGGAGATACTCGGCCACGCGAACATTCAGGCGACCCGGATCTACGATCATCGGAAAACGCGTCCGGAGTCTCTCCGGTCTTCAAGGGCGCGTACTAAGGTACTCGCACGCTTACCAGCAAAGTCGGCGCGCGCAATCCGAAAGTGGGATATCCGATTTCGGGATTTACCATGTCCCTATGGGACGGTCTTTCCACTCGCCACGTTATGAGTTCTTTCGTTCCCTATTGATCGCCGCTAGGCGGAAAGCGGGTCTCACACAGGTCCAAGTATCCAAGAAGCTTCAGCGCCCCCAATCCTTCGTCGCAAAGTACGAAAGGGGCGAGCGCCGGCTGGATTTAGTGGAGTTCCTCGAAGTCTGCGTCGCACTGCAGGTGGACCCGAAGCGGGTCCTCACCGCCCTACAGCGGCACGTCGACGAGTGAATACCCAAGAAGTCATCGCCCTTGCCCGAGACCACCTAAAGGGGCTCGCCGGGCACGACTTTGCCGTCTTGGAGGTAACAAAGCCCGTATCACCAGAGGCGGCTTTGAATCTCGCCAAGATCGTGTCGAAGCTTTCGCCCTTGGTCGGCAATTTGATCGAATTCAACACTTGCGAATACCTGAACGACCAGGCTGGCTTCGCCGAGTTCGGAAAGTGGCAACGCCAAGATCCAGGATTCCCCGACACCATTTTTGCAGGCACTGTCTCACCAACGCCTGGTTTCGAGATAAAGGCTTGGTTTCCATTGGCTACCGAGATAACGGCGCGGTTCAAGGACAGCCAACTCCACTTCGCTCAAGATCAAACTTACGTCGCCATGCTCGCGTGGCTTCCGGAGTTTCTGATCTTCGGCAAGCCGAAGATCATCGACATTGTGGTCGTCTCCGGCGCGTCGGTCGCGAAGGCGCGCGACGACCATTACCACGACCCGCCCGACTATTTGGTCTTGGAGCCGGGAGACACAACAACCCGGACAAGCAACCTTCAGCAAACAAACACGAACGGGTACAAGTTCCAGGGCACGCCGGAACAGTTCACCGAAGCAAAGGCACTCGTAACAACTTGGGGGGCGGCCGGGACCAGATACTTGCCCGCAGCCACGTATCAGGACTTACTTCGCACGCTTATTGCCCGATTTCCTTACCGACTAGACACCAATTTCGCCAAGATGGACCGCATTGTTCACCGCGAAATTGAGGCATTCAAGAACCGTGTCTATGCAACCGAGTTCCATGGCCGGAGTATCGGCGCCTGGAACCGATTGCTCTCTCAGGGAGACAAAGACGTAATACGCAGAGAACTCGCGGACCGCTTCGATATTCGCGACGAAGGTCAGCCAGTCGTCGAGTGAAGTTGCTCGAATTCGAGGGTCGGCTGAAACCGTTCCACGCCGAGTTGAAAATAGGTCGGGTCTATCTCGGCTGCAAAAGCCTTTCGACCAGCGTATTTCGCGGCCAATGACGCCGAGAACAAGCCCCCGAACGGCTCCCATACGACATGCCCGGCGTCGCTAGATGCCTTGACAATCTGGGTCATTAGGTCGAGCGGCTTCTGATTCAAATGTGCCGCTCGTCCGCTGATCTCCGGCACCTTCACGCGCTCAGAACCCTTGAGCGGGTTCCGTTCCCACACGTTCGTCACGCCCATTGGGCAGTGGAAAATAGAGCGCATCGCTGCCCACTCCGCCAGAGGCATCGGCTGAATACCATCGCGCGAGAAATAAGGCCGCCCGGCGGGATCGCCATGATCGTTCGCATACTGAGCGAGTTTCACGAACATCTCTGGAGGTGGGTAGTACCAGAGATGGCCTTGATCAAGGTACTTGCGCACTGCGACGTCGGCTACACCACACGCCTCATTCGCTCGCCGCATCGCAAGACCCGTTCTTTTCCATTCACGATACAGCCAACGCTGCAACGTCAGGTTGTCGATGCGCGGTTCCAGTACATACTGAACGCAGATCTCAGTGACGACAGGAAACCGCCGGATCTTTGCCGTGTTGACGTTTCCAGCGATATGCGCCTTCCCTTTATTCCATACGTTCGCGTTCACGTAACGCCATCCATGTCGCTCCAGCACCGGGTGCGTAACAGCCCACCCTATCTCCGAGTTCCAAAACCACAGGGTCGTCTGCGCGGTCGCGCGCTGGCTCCACGCCTTCACGTGCGGCTCATACCATTCCGCTACGCCCAAATGATCCGATGTGTCCCCTTCGAACCCAAGAATCCCGTACGCGCCGTCCGAGACGATCACGTGCGGCGCTGCCCAGCGCCCATAGTGATCGAGGCTATCCCCTAGACACAGTGTTACATCGCCGTCCTCGAAGACGGCTGCCTCGGGGGCCGTGTTGAGCGTTACGGCTTTGCCGCGACCTACTGTGCTCGTCGGTACGGTCTTCTTTTGGTCTTCTGTAGCCTTTGTCACTGGATACGCTCGCTATCCTATTTTCGGATATTCTATAAGAAGATGGCTTTCTTGTAACATCGGAATGCAGACTTAAGGACTCGCCAGACCCAAAGTTATCCCTGTGGGCAGAAGATTCTACTTGATATAAAACGGAGTAGACATCAGTACGACCCACTTCTATGGCAGCACGACTTCGGTACAAAGGCCCCTGTTGCCGCTTCAATGCACACTCGCACTTCGACGGTGCGGTTCGAGCGGGACGTTCGCGGCTGGCTAGTAGAGTAGAGCAACGCCAGGCGACCCAAACGCCGATCACGCAGGTCCAGGAATACTCTCGGAGAACCATATATCCCGTTGCTCGCGTTGAAAGATGCGCGGATGAGCTTGGGTAGGTGCGCGTTCTCCGCTGCACGATTGCTCTGGGGATTCTTCATCAAGGCGTAGTAGCCGCTATGTTTAGCCTCGAAAATTCGACACATTAGTCGGACATCTTAGGGGCGGCGATGCGTGGGTATGAACTCATTCACGTGCCGCGTTCGCGGAGAGCTGAATTTCTTGTACATCGTAGGTCTCCGGCGCTTCAGTGAGCGGGAGCATTGCGTGTCCACGAAATGTTGGGAAGTCCACCTGCAAGTTCCTCGATCGCTTCATTGCCTTAGCTCCTTGATCCGCTGCCAAAGGCCGAAGCCAGAAATCCACTCTGGATCTAGACGACTACGGAAGATCGGGACCACGTCACCAGCCGACCTTTTATCTACTCCCCGCCCGGCTCCCTGGATTCACGCGCCTTCTCCCGCTTCACGGTCCGGACCCGCAGTTTCACATTCGGCATCGGCTCGCCGCGCGCCACGCCATCCGCGATCGCAGTCCGCACGAGATCCACGAACTTGGTCTGATCCTCAGGATGCGGGATTTTCGCTTGAGCGATCACCTCGGCACTACGCACCGCCAGGTACGCCCCGGCGAGCTCGGGCTGACTGCGCACCACCTCTTTCGGATCAAGCGCGCGATCACGGATCTGCTCGCTGGCTTCGCGCCGCTGCTCCACGAACGCCTGCGTCTCGACACTCCAGCGATTGCGCAGCAAGGTCTGCGAGATTTCCCGAACGGTGTCCCCTTCCCCTCGTTCGACGACTTTCACCGTCACGGGCTCCGCTCGCATTTGACGCACGATCACATCATCGCCCAACTTCGGTGCACTCACCGACTCGCGCAGTGCGCGCTCCAGATCCACGCCCCAGACTTTGCGCTCCCCCGCAGTGGTTCGAATTCGCGCGAAGTACGACATCGCGTTGTCGGCATTGTCCTGATACGGCGCCCGTCCATGCTCAAGCAGCGTGCCCTGGATCGGCTTGCGTGCTTTCGCCGGCCGTGGCGACGTTGATTTCGACTCGGCCGCGGCCATACTCGAGGCTTCATCAGTCGGCGGCTCGGAGGCTTGCGGCTCTCGAGCGCGGGACGCCAGCCGCGCACGCTCGATCTCCGTGGGGGTGTATCCATTCACTTCAAGTCCCCGCTCCGTGGCCTGCGCCCACACGGCCTGCCGGAACGGCTCCGTG
>JBGSSZ010000295.1:0-6599 GCA_041736785.1 Limnoglobus sp. | reverse complement strand
GACTTGGTAGCTCCGGAAGCCGAACGCGCGATAGAGTGGTGTTGAGGACATGCCGTGCTCTGGAGATGGTGTGGTTACCTTCCAGAAGCGGCATGCTCCTCTTATCGTCAAGCCTCAAGTACGCTCTTCCAGGATGAGCCTCATTTCTTGAACATAGAATTCGCCCGGTCGCCACGGGACAGCAGATACGCCATCAGATCGAGTAGTTCGTCCTCGTTCAGGGTGTCGAGTGTGCCCGTGGGCATCATCGACTGTTTGGCGGGCTTGATGCTGGCGATATTATCCGACTTGACGACCACGTTGGCATTGGGATCGAGCATGGTCGTATTCACGGTCATTCCCCCGCCGTTGTGATTCACGATGCGGCCCATAATCTTCTTGCCGTCCTCGGTTTCAATTTCCACGGCCGCGTATTGATCGCTGATTTCCTTGTTGGGGTCGATGATCGATACGAGCAGATCCTTCATGGAGAACCGCCCGGCGGCCTGAGTGAGATCGGGGCCGGAGATGCCACCGTCGTTGTCGAAGCGGTGGCAGGAGGCACACTTGGCTTCCGCAAACATCTTGCGACCGTGCTCGTAATCGCGGCCTGTCGCGAGCTTCTTTTCCAGAATCGGCAGCACTTCCTCGAGCTTGTATTCCTTCACGATCTTGCGTGGCGGGCTTGTGATGGCATTGGGATTCGGTCGAGCCGCGATGAAATCGCGATAGTTGAAACGCTCCTGCGGTGTGAGCGTGGCAACGGCGTCGTCCTTGATTTGTTTGAGGAATCCGCCGAAGCTGTTGCCGCCCCGGAAGCCATCCGCCTGCTGCATCCAGGAAAAATATTGCTGACGCAGGGCAGGTGTCCAGCCGGTGATCAGGACCCTCAGCGCACGTGCGTATTCAATCTGTTCTTCTTGCGTGGGTGCTTTCAGTAAAGCAGGGATGATCTTCGCCGCCGCTTGTGGTGACTGCAGGTAGACAAGGATCTGTGCAAGCTCGCTGTCGACGAATCGATGACCGGTCGGGAACGCGGGCTCTAGTTTCGCCAATGTTGCGGTACGGCCTGCATCATTCGGCGAGCCGTAACGACTGAACAGCACGTGATAGACGCGCAGCATCTCGAGCCGCTGCTCTACCGTCAGTGATGAAAAGTCGATTTCATTCAGCTTGGTCAGTATTTCGCCACCGAGTTGTGAACTGGGGGCGGGTTGGCCCGGCTTTCGGTGCTGTGGACAAGCGGCCGTGGCGCGGGTTAGTGCGAGCAATGCGGTGATCGCACGCTGTGGATCTTTCTCTTCGAGTGCCTTCGCCTGCCAGTCGCTAACAGTTTGGAATTCGAGGGCGATCCGTGCCGCGGCTCGCACATATCGATCGGGATTGTTGAGATACGGCCATGCGACCTCAACGGCTTTGGGATCTTGTACGCCATGGAATGCCTCGAGCGTGCGACGTGCATTGGGTTTGACTTGCCATCCCGTCGGCGCGGCCGTCGGCTCGCTGCCGGTGTAGGTCACGCGATAGAGTGCGGACTGCGTTTTGCGCCCGCCGATCAGGAAGTACATAGCACCATCGACGGGGTTCACGACGACATCCGTCAGCGGTAGCGGTGTGCCGCTGACGAATTCCTCCTTCTCTGCTGTGTAGCTTGTACCCTGGGGCTTGAGGTGAATCGCATAGAGCTTGCCGTAGCTCCAGTCGCAGATGAAGAATGCGTCCTGGTAATTGACCGGGAACTTGGCGCCGTAGCCAAAGCAGACTCCGGTGGGTGAGCCGGGGCCGATGTCGAGGATGGCGGGCGTGCTGTCGGGGTAGTAGGCGGGATACTTTCCGGCTCCGTTCCGCCAGCCGAAATCGCTGCCGCTCGTGACCTGGCAGACGCGGGTCGGCCGATACCACGGTGTGTTGAAATCCCATTCCATGTCGGCGTCATAGGTGAAAAGATCGCCGTTGTGGTTGTACGCGGCATCGTACTCATTGCGGAAGCCGGTGCTGAAGAGTTCCCAGTCTTTTCCGTCAGGGCTGACGTTGTAGATGCATCCGCCGGGCGCCAGTGCACCTTTCATGAAGCCGCGCCCATCGGGCAATCGCGGCAACAGGTGATCTTCTCCCCAGACCAGCGGCACTTTGGAGGTGTTGCACTTGACGAGTTGAGCCTGATTTCCGCAGACCACAGTGAGCCGCTTGCCGTCGGGATGCAGCATCACCGCATGCGGACCATGTTCCCCGCCGCCGCCTTTGATTTCGCGAAGCAGTTCGACACGGTCGAGTGTGTCATTATTGTTGCTCGATGTCACCTTATAGAGCCCGGACGGCCGCTGCCGGCCGTTGACCACGACGTAGAGCGCATCGAAGGCCCAGAGCAAGCCTTGCGCTTCACCAATGGCAGCGACGATTGGTTCAATCGCGATCGGTTTCCCCTCAGCCGGCGGCGTCACGCGGTACAGCAGCCCGTACTGATCCGACACGATCAGTCGTCCTTTTCCATCGACGCACATGTTGACCCACGAGCCGAATCGCTCTTGCGGCACGGCATAGAGCAATTCGACCTGAAAGCCTTTGGCGACTTTGAGCGAGTCTGCCGGCGTGGCCCGTGGTGGCTTTGCCGCCACAGTGAGTCGGTTTTTCTTTTTTGATTGCTGCCCGTCGGCGGAGTGGACAGTCGCAGCCAGTATCGCGCAGGTCAGCAGCACGCACCGAATCCATTGCATCATGGAAAGTCACCCGATGAAGAGGAGATAGTCAGCAGGATATCACTATACCGCAGAACCCGCTGGCTGGCTGCGGCGAATGGAAGCCGGTCCGCTACCATAGCGGTATGAACACCTTGCGGTCTGTAGTCGTGGTGATCGTCTTCGCGATACCTGTGCACGCACAGGAATCGGCTGGCGTCCGCGGCGAGGTACCGGGCACCCGCAAGCGACTCGTCGCGGCGGAGGAGTTTCTCCGGAGCGGCCAGGCGGACAAGGCCCGCGAAGCCCTGACCGCGATCATCGACGACGCTGGCGATGATCTCATTCAACGGCATGATGGCGAGTTCATCTCCGCCCGGACCTTCGCAAACACTTTGCTGGCCAAACTGCCCGAAGAACAACTGAATATCTACCGTGCCCGCATCAAGGATGCTGCGGACAAGCTCTTGGCCGAAGGCATCGAGCGGCGTGACCCTAGTGTGCTGCAGGAGTTAGTGGATCGCTATTTCGTCAGTCACGCCGCGGCAGAGGCACTGAATTCGCTTGGTGAGATGGCATTTGAGCGTGGTGAATACACGCTGGCGGAGCGGTACTGGTCGAGGCTTGTGCCTAGCGCGGAGTTTTGCCACCCCGGGCAAGTCAAAAACCTCGCGAGCATCGAAGCCCAGATCGTGCATGCGATCCTCTTCCAGCACGATGACTCAACCAATGAGTCCACGCCGCGCGTTGCGCAGGCCTTCACACACTTTGAAAAAAAGTATCCCGACTCGAAAGGCCATCTCGCTGGCCGTGACGGGGCACTTGTCGACATCCTCCGCGACGAGATCAACCGCAAGCGGAAAATCCCAAGCCCACTGACGACGCCGAGTGATTGGCAGACCCTGGGCGCCAATGCGGCCCGCACCGGTGCGGTTCCCGGCTCGCTGAGAGCACTGCCGTCGTCGCCCGTGTGGACCTCTGCCATCCCCGGCGTGAAGCGCGAAAGCCGTCCCCGCCTGGGCACAGTCCGCCGTGTGGCATTTCATCCCGTGCTCAATGAAACACATGCTTATGTCGCCGACGCGACACGGATCACGGGCTTCGATCTCAAAACCGGCCGAGCATTCGCTGTCTTTGACTCATTGGCACTCCGTCCCCAAGCACGAAGGTTGAAAGACGCTGTCGACGAACCGACCTGGCGCGATGCCGACTTCACGCTCACACTGGCAGACGGTCGGATCTATGCCCGCATGGGCGGCGTGGCTGTGATCCCCGGCGAACCCGCCTCGGCGAGCCACCTCGTCTGTGTATCCCACACAGCCGGCACCTCGCAACTGCACTGGTCGCGAAAACCACCCGTCGCCGCAGGGATCCTCGCAGGTTGGGAAGGCACGCCGATTGTCGTCGGGGAACGGCTGCTGGCAGCGTACAGCCGCGTCGAAGGTGGCCGCATGATTCAAGCCATTGCCTGCTACGGTAGTGCCGACAAACCGCTCTGGATCACCGACGTTTGCGAGCTTGGCTTGGGCGCGGCGGAGGCCCGCGAGCGACACGAATTGCTCACACTTGCCGGTGACAACGTCGTCTTCGCCAGTCACACCGGCGTCATCGCTGCGGTGCGACTGCGGAACGGCAAGCCCGCATGGAGCCGCCGCTACGCGCACGTGGTCACAACTCGCCATCGCGACATTTCACCACCCGTGGCGATGGGCGGCGCCGTCTTCATTGCCCCCAACGACAGTGATCGGCTGTTCGCGCTCGATGCCGCGACCGGTGGCGAACTCTGGCGGAGCCAGCCACTCGCGGTGGACCACCTCATCGGTGTTTGCGGTACACGCGTGATAGCGGCGATCGCTGGTCCCAACCGTGGACTGCGGGCCTTTGACGCCCGCACGGGATCGACTACCGACGGAGCCGGCTGGCAGCAGCACGACGATCCGACACTGCCTACCTTCGGACGCGGGGCGATCGTGGGCGACCTCATCGCCTGGCCCACACAAGACGGTTTGTATCTCATTCGCATTCAGGACGGTCAGCCCGCCAAAGCCCCATTGCCGCACGTCCACGGCAATATCGCTTTCGCCGGCGGAACGATGCTCGTGGCTTCAGCCGACTCTCTCGCTTGCTACACAGTGCCTGACAGCGGGCGACACGAGAGGCGATCACCGCCAATCGCCATTACATCGCGGAAGCCCCTGCCGCCGCGACCCAAGCCGAATGATTCTCCGCTGACGCTGCTGCCACTTCTCAGTACATCCGCAAGCTGTGACGCTGTCCGGCATGCACGGCCCGGTCGAAGTTTCCAAGCTCCGCAAAATCACGCCTGGGCCGAGGGGCCAACGCTCTACGACGCACTGGAGTATGCGGAAGGCGCGATTTATCGTGGATCGGATGTCCTGCTCATTGACTCCTCGTCGCTCCATTGGCTGACACTCGACGGCCAGTCGCTCTGGAGTCTGTCACTGCCGTCAGAGCAACCCATGCCGTGGAGCGTCAAGCTGGCTGGTGATCGCATCGTGGCCCGTGTGGGTGAACGGCATTTTCGCGGCGTGTCGCTGGTTGCTCCCACTCAAGACTGGATAGAGAGCAGCACGCACAACCGTCTGCTGAGCCGATTTCAGATTGAATCCGCGCCGCGATTTGATGCCTGTTTTCTCGCTGACGAGATCATCGTGGCCGCCCGCCAGAGCAGTGGCCGTGTGTGGATCATGGACTCCGCCACCGGCGAGCGAATCAGCACAATCCCCTGCGATTGCGGCACCTGGACCACGCCGCCTGTGCGCTTGACTGATTCCCTCATCGCCATCCCCACTGGTCCCGGCACCTTGCAGGCGTACGACACCCGCGCTCGCACAATCCGCTGGACCTGGGACGCTGGACGTACTGCGAGCCTTGCTGGAATTGCTCCACAACTTCAGAGCGATGGAAAGCTCGTCAACGTGCTCATCGCCCGCAACCACGGCTGCGAACTCCAGCGACTCTCCGCCGATGGCCGCTCACGTTGGAGCGAGTCTGTTTTCCTCACCACTGACGATGTCCATCTGAGCGACGCGGGTTCCGACGATCAGCGACTCTACCTTCCGCTCGGCCAAAGGGTGATGGCGCTCCAACGCGACTCCGGGGCCATGTTGTGGGAGACGCTCCTCCCAGTGCCGGTCCGCTGGCGAATGCTTGCACTTGGCAACGCGATCGCCGCGATTCCCTGCTCGCTGCCGTTGCCCAGTCCCCGCCTGCCAGTTGCAATTCTGAAGTATCCGTTCCATGCGCTGGCCGCATCATTCCATGACGTCATTGCCCCGGTGGTGCTGCTCGATCCTGCCACCGGCCGCATATTGCAGAAACTCGATACGTTTGATGGTCCGCTGATTTCCGCGACGGTTCAGAGTGATGGACTGTGGCTCGCCACGGCGCGGACTATATATCGTGTGAAGTGACTGGAGCCTCGATTGTGACTGACTCGAACGATCCGATCGCCGAAGCAGAAGCCCTGCGTGGTAGCTGCGCCCTGCTGCTCACCGAGTGCCGCAAGGTCATCGTTGGCCAGGACGATGTCCTTGAGCAATTGATGCTCGCCATCCTCGCTCGTGGCCATTGTCTGCTGGTGGGTGTGCCCGGGTTGGCCAAGACGCTGATGATCCGCACACTCTCCGAAGGACTTGACCTCGCTTTCAGCCGCGTGCAGTTTACACCGGATCTGATGCCGTCGGATATCACGGGCACTGAGCTTCTGCAGAGCGATCCAGTCAGCGGGTCGCGGTCGTTCCGCTTCGTGCCGGGGCCGCTGTTTGCCAATATCGTGCTCGCCGACGAGATCAACCGCACGCCGCCGAAGACGCAAGCGGCTCTGCTCGAAGCGATGCAGGAGCGGCAGGTGACCGTCGCCGGCACGCGGCATCCGCTGCCCGATCCCTTCTTCGTGCTGGCCACGCAGAACCCGATCGAGCA
>JBGSSZ010000275.1:0-23682 GCA_041736785.1 Limnoglobus sp. | reverse complement strand
CCACTTGGCCCATGCTCGGCGGCTACTGCGGCATCACCGCGGCCCCCATCGACTACGATTACGGCACCAGCGTCACCATCACCAACAACAACGTCTACATGGACGGCCAGGATCAGGGCACCACCGAACAGTACGCGCAGCAAGCCACCAACCTCGCGACGCAGGGGCAGGCCTCAGTGGCATCGACCAAAGAGGAATGGAAGCCGCTCGGTGTGTTCGCACTCTCTCAGGGAGATGAAAAGTCTTCGAACAACATCTTCCAGCTTGCCATCAACAAGGATGGAGTCATCCGCGGCAATTACTACGACGGCCTGATGGATACCACCACGGAAGTCTTCGGTGCTGTCAACAAGGCCAAGCAGATTGCCGCCTGGACCATCGGCAAGACCAAGGACCGCGTCTTCGAGGCCGGGATCTATAACCTGACACAGGATCAGTGTCCGTGCCTGGTCCACGCGGGCAGCGACAAGACTCTGCAAATGATGCTCGTGCGGATTCCCGATAAGAAAGCTCAAAACTAGGAGACCATCATGATCGAGCCACTCCCGTCCCCAGCCCCGAATCTGCTGGGCTTCAAGCTCTCCGGCAAGTTGCACGACGAAGACTACAAGCACTTCGTTCCGGCGATCGACGCCGCTGCCGGTAGCGGCAAGGTGCGATTGCTTGCCCAGTTCCACGACTTCCACGGCTGGGATGCCCAGGCCCTCTGGGACGACATCAAGTTCAGCACGACCCACTGCACGAAGTTTGAGAAGATCGCCATCGTCGGCGAAACCACGTGGCAGAAGTGGATGGCAGTCGTCTGCAAACCCTTCACCATGGCGAAGGTGCAGTATTTCGAAGCTTCGAAGATCGACGACGCCTGGGCCTGGCTGGCACAGGACTGAGACCTCGCCGTTTTGGAATTCACAAGGTCTGGAGTCTGAATCAGCGCGATATGAGCCGCATCACCGAGCGAAAATATCAGGCTTTGCTGCTTGTGCTCGCCACGGTGGTGCTGCTCTTCCCTGCCCTGCAAACAAACGGGACCTCTCGCTTTGCCCTTGACCTGTTGCTGTCGGTGACATTCATCAGTTCGTTCCTCGCCATCTTCACCAACCACCGCTACCGCATTCCGGCCCTGATCCTCGGCATCCCTACAGCAGTCGGTGTCTGGGCCAGCTATGCCTTACCCGGGGACTCCGGTCTGCCAATGCGTATCCTTTTCCACATCCTCGGTGCGAGCTTCTTCGGATTCACGGTCTATGTGATCCTGCACAACATCCACACATCGACCGTGATCTCCACCGATAGCATCTACGGTGCATTCTGCGGCTACCTCATGATCGGTCTGCTCTTCGGTCATCTCTTCACAGTCACAGCACTTGTCACGGACGATGCCTTCCGCGGCAATGGCTTCGCGCCGCAGAGCCCGGATGACCTGCACTTTCTACTCACCTACTACAGCTTCCTGACACTGACGACCGTGGGCTACGGCGACATCGTACCTCACGCCGGTGAAGCTCGCGGTTTGGCCATCATTGAGGCGATCATGGGCCAGTTCTACATTGCCGTGCTGGTCGCGGAACTGATCGGCAAGCGTGGCCGCCAACCGATGCCACATCATGACATGCCTCAGGAGCAGCAGTCATCCTGAGCGCTTCAGCCCCAGTCGTGCCCGGATCATGTTTGGCATCCAGACGCGGGTACACTGCCAGAGTGAACGGGCCGAGTGCCGAAAGAGTGTTGGCAGGTCCCCGGTCTGAAAGCGCGTTTGCGAAGTACCCTCGCCCGGAATCACGGCCATGAATGTTGTGCCAATCTGGTGCGTGAACGCGTCGTGGATTTTGAAGTCCGCAGGCGTCCACGCGCTGCGATGCACTTCCGCGTCGTTGCCAAAGACGGCTCCCTGCGGATAGTCACCCGCTGGCGTGGTCACGATCACCCACTTGGCTTGACGCCGGGCGGCATCAAGGACAGCGAGTGCGTCTGCTCGGTCGAAATGCTCGATCACGTCGCAGATCAGCATCAGATCGTAGCGCTCTGTAAGGTTTGCCAAAGAGAAGCGGGCGTCGGCGAGTGTGACGCGGTCGTAGCAGTAGTCCCAGACGGGGTTGCGGTAAGCTTCAAAGATCTCGACGCCGTCGACACGGACTTGCCATTCGGATTTGGTCAGGCGATCGCGGGCAATGTCAAGAACCTGCCGCAAGTGCAGACCGTACTGCCCCATCCCGACGCCAATGTCGAGAACACTCGCCGGATCGATCGCGACTGCCGCCTCCACCACGAATGGTACCGCCCAGTGATCGCTCTGTGGCATCTTCGTTCCTTCGGTGTCCTGCCGTGAAAAATGTATTGAGGCTCTGCCTGTCGAAACGGCGGATCTTGCGCAATCGGCAAACTCGGCAGATCGAGCCATGACTGGCTTGAATCAAAATCCCCGGATTGGACCAAACGACAGCTATTCGCGACCAATAATCCAGCATGGTGCTGCCCGACCGCCGCTGGCTGCTGATTCTGGTCCTTGCGCTCCCAACTGGCTGTGCGTCGTTGCGTCGTGCGCCTGCCGTGCCAGCGGACCTTTCGCGACCGAGCGGCATGATCTCCCTGACTCCCGGCGACCAGCGGCCACGCGAGCAGGAATACGCGGCGCTCCGCAAGTACGCCGAGAAGAACACCTCCAACTATCAACCGGGCGAACGCCACAAAGTCCTCGCTCTCTCTGGCGGCGGGATGTATGGTGCCTACACCGTCGGCGTGCTCTGCGGCTGGACCGCATCAGGTCAGCGGCCCTGCTTCGACGTCGTCACCGGTGTCAGCACCGGCAGCCTGATCGCGACCTATGCGTTCCTTGGCTCCGCATACGATCGCCGACTCTATGACGCCTACACCTCGATCAACAGTGACAGCATCTATCGCAAGCGGATGAAGACCGCAATCTTCTTCAACGACGCCTACGCGTCATCGGCTCCCTTGAAATCGCTCATCGACCGAGATCTTGACGACGCACTGATTGATGCCGTGGCCGCAGAACATGCCAAAGGGCGGCGGCTCTATTTTGCGACGACGAACATCGACACGCGGCGATTGGTCACCTGGGACATGACCGCGATCGCCGCCAATGGCCGTCGCGATCTGTATCGACAGATCCTGCTGGCGTCCGCATCGCCGCCTGGCTTCATGCCGCCTGTCGCGATTGAAGTCGAGGTGAACGGTCAGACCTTCACCGAGTGGCACTGCGACGGTGGTGCAACCACGGGCGTCTTCCTGCGGTCTTCCAATTTGCCGATCAACGAAGCCAAGCTTGAAGCGGGCACGCCCATGGTGGGTTCGGATGCGTATGTGATCGTTGCGGGCAAGTTTTATTCCGATCCCGTGCTGACATCGCCGCGAACGCTCAAGATCGGCGAAAGTGCCCTCCAATCGCTGCTCTACTCGCAAACCCGCAGCGAACTCTTCCGGATCTATGCCCTCTGCACGGTGACGGGGATGAAGTTTCACCTGGCGGCGGTCCCCGAGGACTTCAAGACGGGGACTGACTCCATGCAGTTCAACCAGGCGGAGATGCTGAAGCTCTATGCGAAGGGCTACAATCTCACGCTGGCCGGTGCCGCATGGCGTGACACGCCTCCCGGTGCCGAACCGCAAGAGATGACCTCGCCGCGGACGGGGACGCAATTCCTTGCACCACGCTGAGAGCACACTCAGCGACGGATCACGACCAGTAACCCCGCAAGGATCAGGCCGCATCCAAGTGCCGTTCGCCAAGTGATCGTTTCGCCGAGCACCATCCACGACAGCAACACCGCGACGATGAAGCTGCCTTTGTCAATGATGACAACGGTGGAGACTTGGCCTTCGTGGATCGCCTTGAAGTAGAAGATCCACGAGATCGCGGTGGTCACTGCGGAGAGTGCCAGCCAGGCGACGTGATTCCATTTCAAGGTTTGGAGCTGCGTGCGTTCGACGACGAAACCGGCAAATGCAATTACGAAGAGAAAGACAAAGAACGTGCGGACTGCAATGCCAAGCTCTGCGGAGATTCCGGCCAGCCCGAGCTTGGCAATCGCCGCGGTCAGCCCCGCGAATGCCATCGACAGAATCGCGTAGAGTACCCAACGATCCATGAGCGGGCCCGCACGGACACAGCGACAAGTCGGCGTTGAGGGGATCGAACCCCCGACCATTCCCTTGTAAGGGGAGCGCTCTACCGCTGAGCTAAACGCCGATCGACTTACAGACAATGCGTCCCGTGGGTCAGGCTGCCGCCGGCGCGGAGAGCGGCGCTCACCATCGTCGCCTCCACCAGTTCCGCGTCGGTCGCACCCGCGTCACGCGCTTTCTTCGTGTGCACGTCAATGCAGTAGGCGCACTGTGTCGTGATCGCGACCGCGACGGCGATCAACTCCTTCATCTTCACGCTCAACGCGCCGTCCTTAAACACCGCGGCGTCGAAGGTAAAGAACGCCTGCATCGGCTCCGGGGCCAGTTCCTTCATCGTTTTTAGTTTCGCTAGATTCGCTTTGTCGTACATGGTTTCACTCGGAGTGGAGATCCCGCAGCAGGCTCATCAGAGTCTTCGCGGAGTTCAGTTGCTGACGGATCAAGGACAGCGTCGTGGGTGAAATCTCGCGGTCGGCGTCGAACGGACGCCCGGCATCGTCGAGAAGTTCGCGCAGCCGGGCAGAGAGTAAACTCTCCAGTGCCGCCAGACCGGCGCGATCACTCTTTGCGGCATCGATGCGTTCGCGGAGATCCATCATCTCCATGAGAAACGCCTGGTCGAGATTCTTCACTTCAGCCGCGGTTGGTCCACCGTGCAGCATCAGCAGATGCTCGACCCGGCGGAATGGATCGCGGAGTGCGAGATACGACTCGTTCAGCATCGCCGCAGCGGTCAGGCTGGCCTGCTGCTCGGCGACGCTGGCGTTGTGATAAAAATCGGGGTGCAGCGACCGGCTCTTCGCCAGATAGCGACGCTCGACCTCGGCGAGGTCGAGCGCGTAGCGGCGGGGCAGACCCAGTCGTGCGAACAGATCGTCCATGCGTCACATGGAAAAGGAACTCCCGCAACCGCAGGTCGACTTGGCCTGGGCAATGTCGACACTGAAGCCGCGCTTGTTCAGATCATTATGAAAGTCGACCGTCGCACCGGTCAGATAGATGGCGCTCTTGCGGTCGACGACCACATCGATGCCGTCCACGCTGTAAACTTCGTCGAGCTTGTCGTTGACGGTGAGATCCAAGTCGAGCTTGGGCTTGAAGCCGCTGCAGCCGCCGCCGGTGATGCGGACGCGGAGGTAGTGTTTCTCGGTGCCGTCCTGCTCGGAGACGATCTTCTTCACTTCCGCGATCGCCCGCTCGGTGACGATGAGCGGGCAGACCTTTTCGGTGGGCGTGGCCGCGACCGGGGCGTCACAGGTATTGGCTTCGCACGTCGCGGTGTCTTTTTCAGCAACTGAGGTCATGAAAGGCTCCTGCGTTAGGGTAGTCAGATTATACCGGATCCGGGACCAGTCTAACAGTTCAGCCTGCCGTGACGGCTTCGCCGACCACAGATTCCTGCTTGTCCTGGAAGTTTTTGATCGCGGCCTTGATCGCGTCTTCGGCCAGCACCGAGCAGTGGACTTTTACCGGCGGCAACGCCAATTCTTCCACGATCGCGGTGTTCTTGAGTGCGGTGGCTTCGTCAACGGTCATCCCCTTCAGCCATTCGGTCGCAAGCGAGCTCGACGCAATGGCCGAACCGCAGCCGAAGGTCTTGAACTTGGCGTCTTCGATGACGCCGGTGACGGGGTTGACGCGAATCTGCAACCGCATGACGTCGCCGCATTCGGGAGCGCCGACGAGCCCGGTGCCCACGGCGGGGTCCTGGGCGTCGAAGCTGCCGACGTTGCGTGGGTTGTTGTAGTGCTCAAGAATCTTGTCGCTGTATGGCATGACTGCCTCCTTGGATGTTAATGGTCAGTTGAACGATTCCGTTTTAGTGTGCTGCCCATTCGATTTTGCTGATGTCAATCCCCTGTTGAGCCATTTCAAAGAGTGGCGACATTTCGCGGAGGCGGTTGACCTCTTTGACTACGAGATCGACCGTGAAGTCGACTTCTGCCTCGGTCGTGAAGCGCCCGACGCCGAAGCGGATGCTTGAGTGAGCGAGTTCGTCACCGACGCCGAGTGCCCGCAGAACGTAGCTGGGTTCGAGGCTGGCACTTGTGCACGCGGACCCGCTGCTGACGGCGATGTCCTTAATGCCCATCATCAGGCCTTCTCCCTCGACGTAAGCGAAGCTGATGTTGGCGTTGCCGGGGAGTCGCTCGGTGGGGTGGCCATTGAGGTAGCTCTCGCTGAGTTGGCTCATGATGCCGGTGCGGAGTTTCTCGCGGAGCCGGAAGGTGCGGGCACTCTCTTCGGGCATCTCTTTGAATGCGAGCAGGCAGGCAGTACCGAGGCCGACGATGCTGGGGACGGGTAGCGTGCCGGAGCGCATGCCGCGTTCGTGCCCGCCGCCGTCGATGATCGGCTCGAGCCGCACGCGGGGATCCTTCTTGCGGACGTAGAGAGCACCGATGCCCTTCGGGCCATAGATTTTGTGCCCCGTCAGGCTGAGCAAGTCGATGCCCATCGCGTTCACATCCACCGGCACTTTGCCCACAGCCTGCACCGCGTCACTGTGGAAGAGCACGCCTTTCTCTTTGCAGAGCTTGCCGATGTCGGCGATCGGCTGCACCGTGCCGATTTCGTTGTTCGCAGCCATGATCGACACGAGGATCGTCTTGTCGGTCATCGCATCGCGGATCTGATCGGCGCTCACACGGCCGTACTTGTCCACAGGGAGCACGGTCACCTGACATCCATCCCGTTCGAGCCGCTTCACCGGATCGATGACCGCTTTGTGCTCAGTCGCCTGGGTGATGATGTGGTTGCCCTTTTTGCGGTACATCGCCGCGACACCCTTGATCGCGAGATTGTTGCTCTCGGTGGCGCCGCTCGTGAAAATGATTTCCTTGGCCGTGGCCCCGATGAGGTTGCCAATCTGCTCGCGGGCATCCTCGACCGCAGCTTCCGCCTTCCATCCAAAGGGATGGCTGCGGCTCGCCGCATTGCCATAGTCCTCGGTGAAGAACGGCAGCATCGCCTGCACCACGCGCTCATCGCAGCGGGTGGTGCTGTTGTTGTCCAGATAGATCGGCAGCTTCAACATGGGTCTCACGCAGTCGTTTCGTTGGTGTGATGGATGGTCAATAATGGTAGCAACGTCGCCGCGGCACGGCCCACCGGTTCGTGACGCTGGAACAAGTCCGCGAGAGTCACGTCACGCAGCACGGCGTTAAGCCGGTGATGGATCGCTGCGAGTGGGGTCTTCACCGGGCACGAACTCTCGAAGCTGCACTCTTCGCGGCCTTCGGCGTGCGTGCTGCACACGGCAAGCTGGAAACCTTCGTCAATCGCTTCGAGCAGATCCGCCAGCGTAATCTCGCGCACCGGTTTGAGGAGCGTGTAGCCCCCTTTGACACCGCGGGTGCTCGACAGATAGCCCTTGTGAGCGAGTTCCTTGAGGATGTTGGCGACAAACGATTTGCTCAGCCCGTACCGCTCAGAGATCGCACGACCGTTCGCCCCCTCCGGTCGCTCGTAGAGATGAGCGAGGATGAGCAATGCGTAGTCGGCTTTGCGGCTGAGCAGGGTCATGGCGTGCCTCCGCGGGGAATACCGCACTGGCATTATTCACATTTCTAGAGTCGTATGAGCACTCGGGTAGTGCGAATTAGATGAGATGATGTCTCAGCAGCATAACGCCCTGTTATGGTTCGACTTGCGACAAATTGCCTCGCAGCCTTGTCGCAAGAATAAATGCATCATCACGGTTGATGAGTTCGCCATCGAGCTGGGCGTCTCGAACTGATTGCAAAATCAATTTGAACTCCCGCCCAGGCCGCCAGCCACTCGCCACAAGGTCATCACCTGTGAGTAGAGGAGGTGGATCGAGCACTTCTGGAGGTGTCGACGCGAGAAGTTGGGCCGCGAGATCGGCTCCAACGTGTCCACGGGCACGGTTGAGATCGACCAGTTCCCTCGCACCCGGTTGCGCTAGGATCGGATAGAGCTTGCACTTGGACATCGACGCGCAGTCCGCCAACGCATCGCGGTGCGCTACAAGCCACTCAATCCGCTGGCGTTCATCGTTGGAGAGTTTGAGTCGTCGGCCGAGCCCGTCGGCAGTGGGAACGATTGCGGCCAATGCCACTTCAAACGTGGCACGCCCAGGCAACGCGTTCACGATCTCATGCCAGCTATCGAACGCATCGACCGACTCCGGCAGAATCGGTTCCACGAGGCCAAACTCACTCAACAATGCGACACCGCGGCCCCGCGTGGGAGCCGCGAGCAGCTTCCGCAACTCGTCCGCGATCCGCTCCGGGCTGACGACTGAGATTTGCGGTACCATGGCCCGTGCCGCGTCGAGTGTTGCAGCGTCAACCGCCAGACCGAACCGGGCCGCAATCCGCACTGCACGGAGCATTCTCAGCTTGTCTTCGCGGAAGCGGGCCTGAGGATCGCCGATAGCCCGGAGGAGTTTCGCCTGCAAGTCCGCCCGACCGCCGACGTAGTCGAGTAACTGATCCGCGACGGGATCATAGAAGAGCCCGTTGATGGTGAAGTCGCGGCGCTGGGCATCCTCCTCGGCGCTGCTGAAAGTGACCGCATCAGGCCGTCGGCCGTCGCTGTAGGTGCCATCACTGCGAAAGGTGGCAACCTGCACTTTGAGCCATTCGCCGTCGAGCTTTGGCCCCAGCACCTCGATCACGCCGAAACTCGCTCCCACGGCGAGCGTGCGGCGAAATTGCTTTTGAACAGTCTCCGGTGTAGCATCCGTGGCGACGTCGTAGTCAGCGGGTTCGAGGCCGAGGAGTTGATCGCGAACGCAGCCACCAGCGAAGACAGCCTGATGCCCGGCCGCCTGCAGCGTGCGGACCACATTGATGGCGAAGTCACGCTCAGTCATCCGCACTGGTCCCGGAACTCTGAGAATAATTGTGCGAGGGAGTACACAAACCCCGGAAGCACCACAGCCGGGACGCAATGCACGCGTTCGCGTGGGATGTCGCCAAGCGAGATAAGCAGGTGGCCACGGAATGCAGCGATCGTGACGGCAGTCTTTGTGGTTGTAAAGTCGTCATGCTCGATCCTCGGGCTGTAGGTATCCTACAGTAGCCGTGTCTTGAGCATTTGAGAAACTCCGGCGAGTTGAACGCTGGCCGGGAAAATGCAGGATAGTCAGGTAAGCGGTACCGTGGACTCGCTCACTTCTTGCCGCTGGCCACGGGGACTTTGTCCGGCTTCGGCTTGGGTCGGGCAGCCGGGCCGCTGTCGTTGGCACGGAACTCGACGCTCGCCGCGTGCGCGGTGAGCCCTTCTTTTTTGGCAAGGAAGATGACATCCTCCGAGATGTCTCGCAAGCCATTGCGGGTAAAACGCAGAACGCTGGTGCGCTTGCGGAAGTCGTTGGCCGTGAGTCCGCTGCTGAAGCGAGCGGTGCCGCCGGTGGGAAGCACATGCGAAGGACCGGCCGCGTAGTCGCCAAGTGCCACTGGGCTGAATGGCCCGAGAAAGATCGCCCCCACATTGGTGATTTGCTCGGCGAAGCCATCCGGGTCGCGAGTCTGAATGTGCAGGTGCTCGGGTGCGAGAGCGTTGACGCAGTCGATGGCGGTCTGCTTGTCAGGCGCGAGAATGAACGCGCCATAGCGTTCGAGCGAGTCGCGTGCGAGGTCGGCCCGTGAGAGCTTATTCATCCGCTTGAGGAGCGCGTCCTGCACTTCTTTCAGCAGGGGTTCATACCAAGTGACGAGGATCGGCACGCCCGGCGAGTGCTCCGCCTGTGCGATGAGGTCCAGTGCGACATAGGAGGGGTGAGCCGAGTCGTCGGCGGCGACGACCACTTCGCTCGGCCCCGCGATGCAGTCGATGGCGCAGGTTCCGTAGACAAATTTCTTAGCAAGGGCGACGTATTGATTACCCGGGCCGACGATCATCTCCACCGGCGCGAGCCCCTCGATGCCATAGGCCATGGCAGCGATCGCCTGGGCACCACCGATGCGATAGACCTGCTTGATGCCGAGTTCGTGGCAGACAGCGAGCATGTCGCGGTTGTTGGCGCCGGTCTGGTTTGGCGGCATGCAGACGATGATGTCTTTGACACCCGCAGCCTGAGCCGGGCCGACGGTCATGAGCAGCACCGACGGATAAGAAGCCGAGCCACCGGGGCAGTAGACACCGACGCGGCTCATGGCCCGATAGCGTACGGTGAGCTCGTGTTGACCGGACGAACGAAGCTCGGCGTCCTGATGGATCAGACCCGACTGAAACGAGTCGATGTTGTAGCGGATGCGGCGGATCACATCGAGGTAAGCCGGGTCAGCAGCAGCGTGCGCGTTGGCAAGTTCCGACTCCTTCACCCGGATCGCTTCCGGCTTGACCTTCACCTTATCCAGCTGCTCAGTGTACTGAAGCACAGCCGCCAAGCCTTTGGTCCGAACATCGTTACAGATTTTTTCGACAGCTTGGCCGGGAGTCGTAGCTTTTCCAAACACGCTTTGCGCGAGTTTTCGTGCCTGGGGCGATGAAATGTCATTGTCGTGGTGGAACTGATCGCGGAGCTTGGCGATCTGACGCTTGGCATCGTTTCCCGTGAGATCAATGCGACGGATTTTCAAGTTGGCCATCGGTCCCTCATGCCGCTGCGCAATCGACGCAAAGCTCTGCAAATGAATAATTTGCGGAATCGCAGCGGTAATGTCGTTTCTGTCGGGCGGGCCTGACTGTCTGCGGTGTGATTCGCAGGCCCATTTGAAGAGTTATACGAAAATCGTGCCTGAACCGCTACGCAATGGCGCAGTTTCGGTAAAAGAGAACGGTCATATCTACTGTATGCTGCGGGTGTTGTAACGATTCTGTCGAATAGCGCGAACGAAGGAGGCTCAGGTTTTTTCAAGGAATCTGCTTGCAATTTGCACCGGTTTCGTTTCCGATGCGTAATGCCCCGCAGGAGGCGGCTAGCATGACCACGGCCGATTTCTTCGACATCCGCACACGCAACTGGCGCGCCCGGCTCGCCATCAGCGTCGATTTGATGCGTGAGCTCAGTGGTTACTCCGACCCCCGCGATCTCTTCCAAGTCTTCAGCCGACGCATGGGGCAACTCTTCCCGACCAGTCGCCAACTCACGCTTTCGCGTCGCGGTGTCGAACCACCCGATGTCCGTGTCACCCGGTTCAACCTCTGGCACGACGCCGCGGATCCTTTTGCCAATTTCGATCAGCATCCCACGCACACGGGCGGTCTGCTGGCCGATCTGCTGTACGCCGACGAACCGCGACTCATCGACGATCTCGTCATCGATCCCGATGATCCTGCCATGGACTACCTTGAAGGTCAGCAGTCGCTTCTGGCGATTCCGATCTTCGAAGGTGGCGTGGCTCAGACTACTCTGGTGCTCACCCGCGACGAACCCGCTGCGTTCGCTCCGGAGCAGGTGCCGGAACTGGTCTGGATGACGAACCTGTTTGGGCGTGCGGCACAAACGCTGGTGCTCAGCGAAGCCCTGCAGATGACGTACGAAGACGCCGACGCAGAGATCCGTGCGATCGCAGAGTTGCAGGAGTCGCTGCTGCCCGGCGAGACGCCGACGATTCCCGGCCTGGACATTGCGGCCCACTACAGCACCGCTCACCGCGCCGGCGGTGACTACTACGATTTCTTCCCGCAGCCCGACGGCTCGATCGGTGTGCTGATCGCCGACGTGAGCGGCCACGGAGCACCTGCCGCGGTGCTGATGGCAATCACTCACAGTATTGCCCATGCTGGCGATGCACCCACCAGCAATGCCGGGGGCTTCCTCACACACTTGAATTACCACATTGCGGGCAACTACAACCGCACCTCTGGCAGCTTCGTGACCGCGTTTTACGCCATTGCGAATCCGACCGCACGGACGCTGAGCTACGCCAGTGCTGGTCATCTGCCCCCGCTGGTGTTCAAAGCCGATGGCTCGTTTTCCAGCCTGAACCGCGTGCAGCAACTCCCGCTCGGCGTCAGCACACGACAGATGGTCTATCCACAGCATCACGTCCCCTACTCCGTCGGTGACGGCCTGGTGCTGTTCACCGATGGCGTCACCGAATCGCTCAACCGCCACAATGAGTTCTTCGGCACCGACCGCCTGCACACGCTGCTCGATCGTCGCATTGATTCGTCGAGCGAAGTGCTGGTCCGCGTGCTGGCGGAGATCGACCGTTTCTCCGACGGTGTGCCACAGATTGATGACCGCACAGTCGTCGTCGTTCGCGCGACGGAATAGAATCGGCATTCATCCCTGCACCTCGAATCCGGAGACCTCCCGATGAAGTGGTTCCATTTTTCCCTGCTGGCTGTCGCGCTCACCGCGGGATTCGCCGCGGCCGAAAATAAAAAGCTGCTGTTCGTGACCCACAGCGGCGGCTTCGTTCACGACAGCGTCGGCGTCGCCGAGGACGTGCTCAAAGAGATCGGCCCCAAGCACGGCTACGATGTCACATGCTGGCGGTACACTGGCGATCCGGCTCACCCGAAGTTCAACAAGTATCAGGACAACTTCCGCAAGCGGACCGGCAAAACCATCGACACGGAAAACATGGGCCGCGTGAACAAGGAGAGTCTCAAGAACTTCGATGCCGTACTGTTCTTCACCACTGGGTCGGGTCCTAAGCGGGACAACATTGGCCCGCTGACTCCAGGCGAATTGAAGGATCTCGAGGCCTGGGTCAAAGCCGGCGGGGCTTTCTGCGGCACGCACTGCGCAAGCGATACTATGTACGACAGCACCTATGGCGAACTCATCGGCGGTTACTTCAGGACCCACCCGCCTGTTCAGAAAGTGAAGCTCAAACTGGAAGACGCCAAGCACCCAGCCGCAGCGGGAATGACCGATGGCGTGGTGTGGAATGACGAGTTTTACATCATGACCGACGCACCATACGACCGCAGCAAGTTGCACATTATTCTGAGCATCGACAAGAACACGATCAAACTCAATGACAAGCAGACCCGTGCTGATGGCGACTACGCTGTCAGTTGGTGCCGCGAGGATGGCAACGGCAAGGTCTTCTACACGTCGCTCGGCCACCCCAAGGAAGTCTGGAAGGATGACCGCTTCCAGCAGCACCTGATAGGCGGCATCGACTGGGCCACCAATAAGAAACCCGGCAGCGCGGCACCGAGCAAGTAAATGCAAGTCAGCGACGGGTGCGGATCAATGACAAGAACCGTACCCGTCGCTTACGCTTCCGGCTCGTTATTCGATTCGTCGTTGATCACATAAATCACATCGTCGATGATCTCCACCGGCCATGTGCGCGTCTTCACACGGGGACTGTCGGCCCAGACGCCGTCGCAGAGTCGGAAACGCCATGCATGCCACGGGCAGGTGACCGTGCCGTCAACCACTTGACCGCCTCCGAGCGAAGCCCCGGCGTGCGGGCAGCAGTCGTCGATTGCATAGTGCTGACCTTGCGAGTTGAAGACGGCCACGTAGCGCGTGCCGACACGGACCACTTTCGATTCGCCCTCGGCGATGGTGCCTACGCGGGACACCGGGATTTTCTCACTCACGATGATGTTCCTGGAGTGTTCGCCGACCGCTCGATGGGTCGTATTCTACCAGCATGGCCATGCTCGAAATCGAACTGAAATATCCATTGGGCGATCGGGATGTCGCGGAGATCTGGACAACGCTCACCGAACTCGGTGCGGCGTTCCAGTCCGCACTCATTGAGAGCGATCAGTATTTCTCAGCCCCGGATCGCGATTTCAAGTCGACCGGCGAAGCCTTTCGGCTGCGGCGGATCGGCAAGAAAGCCCGCTTCACCTACAAAGGGCCGCGGCAGGCGGGGCTCGCAAAAACAAGACACGAAATCGAAGTGCCGCTCGGAGCCGGCGATTCCACCTTCGATTCCGCGATCGAGCTGGTCACCGCTCTCGGATACAAGCCTGTAGCGACTGTCGAGAAACACCGCGAAATCTGGACGATGGACCACGACGGTCATGCCGTGTTCTTCTGCTTCGATGATGTGGGCTACGTCGGCCGCTTCCTCGAGATCGAGATCCTCGCCGAGGAGGCAATGAAGGACGAGGCCGAGACAGTGATCCTCACTCTGGCGAACGCCTTAAGTCTGCCCGAGCCGGAACCGCGATCGTACTTGCGGATGCTGCTGGAGACACGCAGCCGATGATCCCGATCCTCACAACGATTGAGGAGATTCGATCCGCAGTCGAGAAGGCACGACAGGCGGGCAGAACCATTGGCTGCGTGCCGACGATGGGTGCCCTGCATGAGGGCCACGCGAGCCTGATCCGCCGGGCCCGCGAACTCAGTGACTTCGTCGTCGTGACAGTGTTCGTCAATCCGACGCAGTTCGGGCCGAGCGAGGACTTGGCAAAGTACCCGCGGACGCTGGACGCCGATGAACGGCTGAGCGAGGAATCCGGTGCCAATGCGATCTTCGCGCCGAGCGTGTCGGAGATGTATCCCGCGGACACGCACACGACCGTGGAGGTCGGCACACTCGGCGAGCACCTCTGCGGGCCATCGCGACCGGGGCACTTCCGCGGCGTGGCGACAGTCGTGCTGAAGCTCCTGAACATCGTGCGGCCCGATGTGGCGCTCTTCGGCGCGAAAGACGGCCAGCAGGCGAGGATCATCCGCCGGATGGTCCTCGATCTCAACGTGCCGACGACGATCGATGTGGCACCGACAATCCGCGAATCCGACGGCTTGGCGATGTCATCGCGGAATCGCTTCCTGTCTCCTTCGGAGCGGGCGGCGGCACCCGGGATCTATCGCGCCCTGCTTGCGATCAAGGACCGTGCAGCCGCTGGTGAGAACGACGTCGCGCGGCTGGAATCGGTCCTAGCCTCGATGCTGGCAGCGATCCCGGCCGCACGCGTGGACTATGCCCGCATCGTGGACGACGCGACCCTGCAGCCGATCGCGCGACTCAACAAACCGGCGTTCGCAGCCGTGGCGGTCGTGCTGGGCACGACGCGACTTATCGACAATATCACCCTGCCCTGACCCGGATGCACCATGGCCGATCCGCTCTTTGGCCCGGAACTGCGGCTGATGCTCGCCGACGACGACGGCCCGGGGCTGAAGGCGCTCTGTGAGGATCTGCACCCCGCGACCGTTGCAGCCGCTCTAGAGGATTTTGAGCCTGGCGAGATCTGGAATGCGATCACCCCCGCGAGCATCCGAACTCAGGCGGCCATTTTCGAATACCTGCCGCTGAACCGGCAACTGGAAATGGTGGAAGCAGACCGCACCAAGGTTGGTCAACTGCTCACCAAGATGTCGCATGACGATCGCGTCGATCTGTTGCGGCGACTGCCCACGAAATCGAAGGAAGCCGTGCTCCGGCTCGTGGACGAGGCCGACCGCAAGGACATGGCCACGCTCTTCGAGTACGGCGAAAACACAATCGGCGCACTGATGACGACCGATTACGCCTGGCTGCCGCCCACGATGAGCGCGGCCGAGGCGATCGATCAATTGCGGCAACAGGCCCCGGACCGCGAAACGATCTACTACGTCTACGTGCTGGACGAAGCAGTTCGCCGCCCCGACGGTGGCATGAGTCCCCGACGATTGCTGGGCGTGCTGTCGCTCCGCGATCTCATCCTTGCACCGCGGCACGCACTCGTCCGCGACATCATGAGCGAAGAACTCGTCACGCTGAGCTTCAGCGACGAAGGCAGTGTGGCCGTCGATCTGTTGGCCCGGTACGACTTCATCGCCGTGCCGGTGGTCGATGAAAACGCCGGCATGCTCGGCATCATCACCCACGACGATGTCATCGACATCATTCAGGACGAAGCCACGGAGGATATGCAGCGCCAAGCCGCCGTGGGACCGATCGAAGGCAGTTTCCTCGACGCCAGCTTTTTCAATGTCTGGTACAACCGCGGCAAGTGGCTCGCTGTGTTGTTCGTCGCACAGATGGTCACCATCAATGTGATGCGGCACTACGAAGGCGAGCTTGAGAAAGTCGTGTTTCTCATGGCGTTTGTGCCGCTCTGCCTGTCAGTGGGCGGCAATGCCGGCTCGCAGGCGGCCACGCTCGTCATCCGTGCTCTGGCACTGGAGCAGATCCACGTTCGCGATTGGTTCCGCATTCTCCGCCGCGAGCTCTTGATGGGGCTCGCGCTGGCTCTCGGACTGGGTGTCCTCGCAGTGCTGCGCACACAGTTATTCACGCCGGACTCGATGGAGCAAAACATGCTCGACCGCAGTCAACCCTTCTCGCACCTTGTCTGGCTGGTGACCATCGCCGTGGCGGGGATCTGCCTCTGCGGCACACTCGTGGGCTCGATGCTTCCACTCTTCTGCAAGTGGCTCGGCGTCGATCCTGCGCTCACGTCGAGCCCATTTGTAGCGACGCTGTCTGACGTGCTGGGAATCGTCATTTTCTTCAATGTCGCGAATTGGTTTTTCTTCTGACAGGCGAGCCCGGGAACTTTTGCGCAATTCAGGTCGTAGTGAATCGAATACTTCATTGGCAGCCTCCAAGCTGTCAGGAGGATTCGAATGTTCAACAACTGGAAACTCGGTCGGCCGTTCGGCATCCCCACCTCGGTGCACTGGTCGTTCTGGCTGCTGCCCTTGTTCGTATATTTCAGCGGCAGCGGAGCCATGGCCGTCATCGATACCGCGGTGATCATCGCCATCTTTGGCTGCGTGGCACTGCACGAACTGGGTCACGCGCTCGCCGCACGACAGTTCGGTGTCCGCACCCGTGACATCGTGCTCTACCCAATCGGCGGCATCGCCCGACTCGAGCGAATTCCGAAGAGCCCCGGTGCGGAAATAGCCATCGCCCTCGCCGGCCCGGCGGTCAACTTCGCCATCGTGGCCCTGCTCGTGCCGCTGATGCTGCTTGACGGCTACCAAGTTATCGGCGTCACCTACACAGCCTCAGCGATGGAGATTTTCTGGACCAAGCTGGTCTGGGCGAACCTCGTCCTCGGCATCTTCAATCTGATCCCAGCGTTCCCCATGGATGGCGGCCGCGTGCTGCGGGCAGCACTCTCCATGATCACATCGCGCGTCACTGCGACCGAAATCGCCGCGACGGTGGGTACAGGCTTCGCTGTGTTCTTCGGGCTGGGAGCAATCTTCGGCTGGCCCCTGCCCTACATCGGCACGATGGGCCCCATGATGATCGTGCTCGCGGCGTTTTTGTTCATGATCGGTCAGGCGGAACTTCGAGCGGTTCAGGCGGAAGAATCACCGTCACGCCAACCGCGGGGCCGAAGCCTTTTCGACATTCCCGTCGCGGTGCCAGTCCATCACGCCGACGGCTGGGTCTACGATCCGCAGTCGCGGGAGTGGGTGCTCTGGCAACACGGCCAGATCGTGCGACGGGCGCATCTGGGTTAAGCTGTAACGATTATGCCGACGCGGTGGGGCATCGGATCCCCGCCGCGACCGCATCGCAGGGAGTGGGCGAACCGCAAGCGTCGATTCCAACGAAGCGAGGGAGTGCGTACTGACGAGGATCGTCGCGATGACAGCCGCGGGCACGTTGCCAATCACCATCGAGCCGACGAGGCCGTTCAGCGATCGGCTGGTCGGCCTGGGCGACTGGACAGCGTTCTCACTGCGGGCACTGCGCGGAATCGTCTCGCGTGATTTCAAGTTCGGCCAGGCATTCCAATATGCATTCGAGATCGGCTACGGCAGCATCGGCGTGATTGCCATCACAGGCACGTTCATCGGTATGGTGCTCGCCGTGCAGGCGTACAGTCAGTTTCACCAGCTTGGCCTCGACACGCAGCTCGGTGCAGTGATCCACTTTTCTGTGATCCGCGAGCTTGGCCCTGTGCTCACCGCGGTGATGCTCGCCGGTCGCGTCGGCAGCGCCATGGCCGCACAACTCGGCACTATGAAAGTAACCGAGCAACTCGAAGCAATGTCGTGCCTGGGCGTCGATCCTGTCCGCTATCTGGTAGCGCCACGGTTCGTCGCGAGCCTCTTCATGATCCCCTTGCTGGCCGTGCTGGCCGACGTGATGGGGCTTGCCGGGAGCACGTTCATCTGCCTGCGGATCTTCGGGATCGACTCGCATCACTACTGGCAGCACACTCGGGAAAACGTCGGACTCTGGGATCTCTTCGACGGCCTTCTCAAAGCGACGATCTTCGGTGCAGTCTCGTGCCTGATCGCCTGTCATCGCGGCTTTCACTGCCGGGCGGGTGCGGAAGGAGTCGGTCGTGCCGCGACGGAGGCGTTTGTGATTTCCTTCGTGGCCATCCTGATGATCGACTTCGTGATGGGCATGCTTTCGAACAATCTGCACGAACTGATCTGGCCGCCGACCGGCAGCACGGGGGGCTTGTGAGCGATGCATTTCTGCGGCTGGAGAATGTGTCGATGCGGTTCGGGCCGCAGTCGGTGCTGCGTGACCTCTCACTGGAGATCGCCGCTGGACAGACCGTGGCTGTGATTGGCGAGAGCGGTTGCGGCAAGACTGTGCTGCTCAAGATGCTCGTCGGCCTGCAACTGCCCACTTCGGGCGAAGTGCTGGTCGGCGGGCAATCGGTCAGCAAGCTCAGCGAGCGCGACCTCACTGAACTCCGCCGCCGCATCGGTTTCCTCTTTCAGGGGGCCGCACTCTTCGATAGCCTCACGGTCTACGACAACATCGCGTTCGGTCTGCGGGCCAAGGGCGGACTCAGCGAAAGCGATATCGGCAATCGCGTCGCGGAACGGCTGCAAGATGTGGGATTGAACAACGCCACAGCAACCAAGATGCCCGCGGAGCTTTCCGGCGGTATGAAAAAACGCGTCGGCCTCGCCCGCGCACTCGCACTCGATCCCGACATGATGCTCTACGATGAACCGACTACTGGACTCGATCCGATCATGACCGACACGATCAACGATCTGATCCTGCAGACGCGTAGGCAGCGGCCACTTACCAGCATCGTCGTCACGCACGAGATGCGCACCGTGCGGAAGGTGGCGGATCGCGTGATCATGCTCTCGCCATTGGCGAAGCTCGCGGACGGGGAGCCGCAGATCATCTACGATGGCCCGGCGGATCGACTCAAGGACTCACCCGAAGACCGCGTGCGTCAGTTTGTCGCTGGCACTGCTGCGTAGTAGTGATTTGGTTTTTGTTTGCCGGACGCGCAAGCGACGGAGCGAGTCGACGAACTGAAACCGTCGCTGGCGCGTGTGGTTAACATCGGAGGCTGAAATGAACCGTGCATCCAAGCTCAAGCTCGGCGGATTCGTCGCGGCCTCGCTCGCGGGGCTCGCGGCACTCGTCATCATTTTCGGTGGTACGCCGCGGCTCTTCGACACTCGTGCCAGCTACGTCGTGACGTTCAGCGAAGCTCCAGGCGTGGTGCCAAGTGTGCCCGTCCGCAAATCGGGCGTGCGCATCGGTGAGGTCACGGCCATCGATCTCGATCCCGTCACGGGCAAAGTCCGTGTGACCATCGCCGTGGATCATAAGTACCTGCCACGCGGCAACGAGGAAGCGACCATTGTCCGCGGGCTTCTGACCAACGATACGTCGCTCGACTTCGTGCCGCGGACCGGACCCGATGGGCAACCGGTGGTCGCGTTCAGCGAGACAGTTCCGCCAAACACGGAGATTGGCGGCACCACGCCGATCAGCCCGAACCAACTGGTGCGGCAGGCGTCTGGTGTGCTTCCAACGGCTCAGGAATCGATTCTGCGGATTCTGAACTCGCTCGAGCGTGTCGAGCGGGTCGTGCCAAAGATGGAGAAGGCATTCGATGAAGTCGCGGCACTGGCACGCAGTGGCCGTGAGTTTGTGCCGGAGCTTCGCCGCACCAACGACAAAGTTCAGTCGCTGATCACCTTCGACGGACCCAAAGACGATCAGGGCGTGCTACGGAGCACGCTCAAGGAGTTTCGTGATTTCGTCAAAGAAGCCCGGCCACTCGTGGAAGACATCCGCAAGCTGGTGAAGGACAACTCCGCGGACATCACGGGTACGGTGAAAGCGGTGCGGCAGGCCAGCGAAGGCGTGAGCGATCTGCTCAACGACGAAAATCGCAAAGCGCTCTCCGCGACGATCAAGAACTTCGAGACAACCAGCAGCGACGTGGCTCAGACTGTGAAAGCAATGAACGTCACGCTGAGCACTGCGGACAAGACCATTAAGAACATCAACGACCGCGTGACCACTGCTGAGCGTGTCCTGCGGGAAGCCGAGAAAGCGTTCAAGAGCATCGAAGGTGCCACGAAACCAGTGGCGGACAATGCAGACGCCATTCTCAAAAATGTCGCGGGTGCTGCCGATGCACTCTCAAAAACACTTGTCGAAGTGCGGACCGCGATGGCTGTCTTGAATCGCGGCGAGGGCACCTTCCAGCGAATCCTCGCGGACCCCTCGCTGTACAACAACCTGAACGCATCCGCGGTGTCGCTGAATCAGACGCTGATGCGAGCGGACAAGATCGCTCAGGACTTGCAGGTATTCTCCGACAAGATCGCCCGGCGGCCTGAGATCATCGGCGTCGGTGGTGCTCTGCGACCCAGCAGCGGATTGAAGGATGCCCCCTGTGCATCGACGGGGCCGATGCTGCCACCGTCCATACTCGATGTGCCGACCTACAAGCTGCCGGAGCCGATCCCACCCACCAGGTGAGCATCAGCGTTTCTCAAACGTGCCGGCGGGAAAGCTCGCGGTCGGCTCGTATTCGACTTTCGACCAGGTCGCTCCGGCTCGGCGGCCCGGCGTGAACACCACTTTGGACGGCAACTGCACGCCGCGGGTGGTCTTGTAGTCGCTGAGCTTGAAGGTCCACGTCTCGCGCCGCCCTTCATCGGACTTCTCAAACACTACACGATCCAAAAGCCCCGTCTTTGCATCGATCAGCAGCACCAGTGGCGGTTGCTCATCGACCCACACACGCAGACCGGTGGTGCCGTCCGGGGTATCGTTGACGACCGCAGCCAGTATGCGCGAAGTGTCGAGCAGCGGCACCAGCATGGTCATCCACTGTGCGCGGATGTCTTCGAGACTGCTGGTGGTCTGCGCGGCGTCCAGCACCTGCGGTTCGACTTGTGCAGCGGTCAGGAACCGGACCACATCGCCGACCGCGAAAATGGTCATCGAATTCATGAACGTCCAGTCGGCGCGATAGCGGTCAGGCCAGGCGAAGCGGTCGACGCACTCGGCCGGGAGGAGGGTTTCGCCCTGATCCATCTCGCCACTGCGACGCACTATGCAATTGCGGAATGCCGTGAGTGCGGCGACATTGTTGGTGGTGTGCACCGCCAGCAGTTTGTCGATGGCGGTCTTGGCTTCCGGCGAGGTGGACGCCGGCTTGGCCGCGGCGACCGCGATCACTTTCTCCGATCGCTGATCGTTGACAGGCTTCGCCGCCTGTTTGACGGTGACCGAGTTGCCGTCGCAACCAGCGACCAACGCGAGCAAAAAAACGAGCCGACGCACAGCGACCTCCATGTCAGTTCGACAGTTTTGCGATCAGGTTGACCATTTCTATGGCCGCGAGCGCGGCGTCGATGCCCTTGTTCCCGGCTTTGGCACCGGCCCGCTGCTGGGCTTGTTCGAGTGTGTCACAGGTGAGCACACCGAAGATCACTGGCACGCCGCTCTCCAGACCGGCAGAGGCAATCCCGCTGGTGGCGGCACCGGCGACGTGGTCGTAGTGGTCGGTATCGCCGCGGATGATGCAGCCGAGTGTGATGACGGCTGCGTATTTTCGGGTGTCGGCCAGGTGCTTCGCGACAAGCGGAATCTCGAACGCCCCCGGCACCCGGACGAGGTCAATGCGGTCGTCAGCAACACCATGACGCACGAAGGCATCCAATGCACCGGCAACAAGTGCATCGACGACGAGGCCGTTGAACCGCCCGGCGACGATCGCAAAGCGACCAGCGGGTGCGGAGAAATCACCTTCGATGACGGTAGGCATGACAATGTAGGTTTATCACGAATTGCCCGCACTCATCAGTCAGTGAATCGCAGAGGCGAAGAAAAGCATGATTGTCAAGCCGCTACAACCCGTTATTTCATCGCCGTGTTGGCGAGAAACTCCTCGTTGGACTTCGACTTGCCCACTTGTTTGAGCATGAGTTCCATGGCTTCGACGGGATGCATGTCCGACACGACTTTGTGGATCATGTCCATGGCTTTCTGCTCGGCCTCGGTGCGGAGCAGTTCTTCCTTTCGAGTGCCGCTGCGGCTGATGTCGAGGCAGGGATAGATGCGGCGATCCATCAGGCGGCGGTCGAGGTGGATCTCGGAATTGCCGGTGCCTTTGAACTCTTCAAAGATGACATCATCAAGCTTGGAACCGGTCTCCACGAGGGCCGTCGCGATGATGGTGAGCGATCCGCCTTCGACGATATTGCGGGCCGCGCCGAAGAATCGCTTGGGTTTCTGGAGTGCGGTGGCATCGAGGCCGCCCGAGAGCAGTTTGCCGCTGCCCGACTACACATTGTTGTAGGCGCGGCCCAGACGGGTGATGCTGTCGAGGAAGATCACGACATCGGTGCCGTACTCCACTAGGCGACGGGCTTTCTCGATGACCATCTCCGCGACCACAACGTGGCGCTCCAGCGGTTCGTCGAATGTGCTGCTCACGACTTCGACTTTGGCCCCCTTCACCGTTCGGCTCATCTCCGTCACTTCCTCGGGGCGTTCGTCGATCAGCAGCACGATTACATAGCACTCGGGATGATTGGCGATGATGGCGTTGGCCATCTGCTGCAGCAGGACGGTCTTGCCGGTCCGTGGCGGTGCGACGATCAGAGCCCGCTGGCCTTTGCCGATAGGCGTGACCAGATCGACAATCCGCATCGGCATTTGCTCGGCGCCGGTCTCCAACCGCAGCCGCTCAGTCGGGTGCTGCGGCGTGAGGTCACTGAACACCGCCTTCTGGGTGAGCAGTTCGGGATCGACGTAGTTGATCGCTTCGACCCGCAGCAGCGCGAAGTAGCGTTCGTTTTCTTTGGGTGGGCGGATCTGCCCGGTGACCACGGAGCCGGTCCGCAGGCCAAACCGGCGGATCTGGCTGGGACTGCAGTAGATGTCATCCGGACAGGGCAAGTAGTTGTAGTCTGGACTACGGAGGAAGCCGAAGCCGTCGGGCAGCACTTCGAGTGTGCCTTCGCCGACCATCAAGCCGTTCTGCTTCACGCGGGCTTTGACAATCTGATAGACGAGATCCTGCTTCTTGAGTCCGGCCCACTCCTCGCGTGGCAGATTCTCATCGCGGGCCGTCTGCTGAAGCTGCGTCAGTGTCATCTGCTGCAGTTGCGTGATGAACGTGCTGCCGCGTTTGATGTCTTCGTAGCGGCTGTTGGTCTCCGCATCGAAACCGCGCTCGTTCGGCGCGATCAGCGGCGCAGGCGTCGGCTCGGGCACCGTCGGTGGGGCCTCATCGATCAGTCCGGCTCCGAAGTCGTCCTCGGGCACGTCCTCGACGGGCTTCGCACGGGCTTTGCTTTTCCGAGGCTTCACTTCTTTGGCGGCGGCCATCAGAGCCATCCCCATTCAGTCAACATTGCATCGAGTGCCATTTCGAGTTCTTCGCGGGTGCCATCGTTGGCGATCACGAGGTCCGCCTCGGCGATGCGGTCGGCGGCGGGCCACTGTGCGGCTT
>JBGSSZ010000678.1:0-8092 GCA_041736785.1 Limnoglobus sp. | reverse complement strand
GGGCGATGACGCTCGATGGCCGCATCGCCACCCGTACCGGATCGTCGCAGTGGATCAGCGGTGCGGAAAGTCGGGCGAGGGTCCACGCGCTTCGCGGCTGCATGGATGCAATCCTTGTAGGCCGTGGCACTGTGGTCAGCGATGATCCCCTGCTCACCGCCCGTCCACCTGGGCCGCGCGTGGCAACGCGCGTGATCGTGACCGCCAGCGGCGACTTGCCCCACGACTGCCAACTGCTCCGCACCGCGGCGGAGGTGCCAGTGATCGTTTACACCGACCACCCGGAGCGGCTCGAGAATTGGTCCGCAGCGGAGATTGTCGCCGTCACAGATCCGGCCGCCATTCTCCGCGACCTCGGGCAACGGCAGTTCACGAACGTGCTTATCGAAGGCGGTGCCGGTTTGCTCGGCAGCTTCTTTGCTGCCGATGCCATCGACGAATTGCACGCGTTTATCGCGCCGAAGATCGTTGGCGGCACGGCCGCACCTGGCCCGATCGGCGGCTGCGGGGTGGAATCGATCAGCGACGCCATCGCCATCGAAAACCTCGCCATCGAAAAGCTTGGCAGCGACTTCTACCTTCACGGACGACTACGATGAAGCCCGGCCTGCAGCACTTGCACGACGTCTTCGACGCTGAAACGCCGAACGTCTCCGATGTCAGCGACGGCGTGTCGATCATCGCCGCGTCCGGGGATGTCGGCGAGGCCCGGCTCGTCGCCCGGCAGATCCGCACCTGGATGACAAACGGTGTTTCGCCGACGTCCATTGCTGTCGTGCTCCGCGATCTTCCGCAAAAAACCGCGCTCCTGAGCGAAGTGTTCGACGACTACGACGTGCCCGCGTCATGGACTCCGGTGTCCATTGCCCGCTGTGGAGCGATCGTCACGCTGCGAAAAGCTTGGTCGCTCGCCCGCAATGACTTCCGCTTTCGCGACGTGGCGGCACTTTGGCGAAACAGCTATTTCCAGCCTGAGTTCGAAAAGGACCTTTCCCTGCGGGCCGAGACGCTGTTACGGCAACTCGGCGTGCCCAAAGGACAGCAGGCCTATCTCGACGCGCTTGTGACCACCGCAGAGGATCGCCTGCCGTTGCCGCTGGAAGACGAATCGATGACGAGCACGGCCCGCGCCGCACGCAGCCAGTTGGCGAAACGCTGCCTCGGATTCGGTCAGTGGTTCTTCCGGCTCTTCGATACGATCCCTATCAGTGCAGCCCCGCAGGCGATGGTAAAAGAGCTACGCAAGTTCAGCGACGCACTAGGCCTCGACCGCTCGTTGTCCGGCATTGATACCGCGGCCTGGAGTGCATTCTGGTCGACGCTCGACGTGCGTGCTGCAGCGGCGAAACGGCCAAGCGTCACGCTCGCGGACTTCGATCGCGTGCTGAACGATGTCGCGGCTAAGACCGAGTGGCCAAAGCCGACCGTCGACGGTGTGCGCGTGCTGCCCGCGGATGATGCCGCTGAGATCGCGTGTACGCATTTGATCCTGATGAACCTGAGCGAGGGGATCTTTCCACGCTTCCAAGGGCCGGCAACGCCGGAAGTTCAAGGCGTCGAGCGTGCGCTCTTCGCCTCGCTCCTGCGTCGGCCGACGGAGTCGCTGGTGCTGAGCTATGCCGCTCTCGATGCCAAAGGACAAGCCTTGCTGCCAGCGACGTTCCTTCGCGACGTCCAGTCGCTCTTTGCCGACGTTGCCATCACACGTCAGGAAATGCTCGTAGATGGTTTTCTGACTTGGCCGGCGATCTCCGCCGCGGAGGTGCGAGCTCAGGCCGCGAAAGCAAATGTCGTCAGCGACAACCTCCGCGCTGCCAAACGAATGGCTGATGCCCGCTTCCACAGCGGTGCGCCAAAATACAGTGGCATGCTCGCACATCCTCCTGTACTCGAGGCAATTGCGAGCCGATTCGGTGCCAATTACATGTTCAGCCCGACTTCGCTGGAGACCTACATCGCCTGCCCGTTCAAGTTCCTGATGCAGAAAGCACTGAAGCTGCAGCCGTTGGAGGAGCCAAGTGAGGAAGTCGAAGTGAGCCGCCGCGGCTCGGCGATTCACCGGGCTCTGGCCCGCTTCCACGGCGACAAGCCGCACGATCGACCGAACGCGATCCCCACGGAGCTTGATGCCAACTGGTCGCGGGCAGTGGAGGAGCACGTCGATCGCACACCGAGCGCCGCGGGGCGTGTGCTCTGGAGCCTCGAGCGCCGCCGCGTCAAGCGATCGCTCAATCACTACCCGAAGCAGTGGAGCGAATTCCAGGACGGCTGGAAGAAACAGGGCGCGGAGCCGCTGCCGACGTATTTCGAAGCGATGTTCGGTTACGATGAGAAACCGGAGTCCAAGCCGGCGCTCGTGCTCAAGGTCGACGATGTCGAAGTGCGGCTCGGCGGGATCATCGACCGCGTCGATGTCGCCAGCATCGACAGTGGCCTCGGGTTCTGGGTCATCGACTACAAGACCGGTCGCGGCACGCAGTTCAGCGGTCGCGACCTCCTCGCCTTCGAGCGGTTGCAACTGCCGCTCTACGCCCTCGCTCTTGAGCGCGTTTTCCACAAGGGTGATAGTCTGCGACCTCTTGGCATGTCGTATTGGATCATTCTGGAAGAAGGCCCCAAGCGTGTGCTGCCTGTGAAGCGAGAAGAATATTCCTGGCTCTTGGATGCCGAACGCTGGCCGCACTACCGCTCCGTGATGGAGCGGGTCGTCGCACGAATGGTGAGCCATCTCCGCGACGGTGACTTCCGGCTTGCACCTCGCCACAAGAAGTCGTGCAACTACTGCGACTACGCCACCATCTGCCGCATCAATCAGCAGCGTGGCCGCCTCATGCCGCTGGAACTCATCGAGGAGCAGGCGTGACCGACGCCAACTATCCGGTGGTCACGCTGGTCGGTGAATCGCGGAACGATGAACTCGTCGTGGAGGAACCGCTCGAGATTCGCCTGATACACGGACCACTCCAGCGGCGACTGCGGTCCCGGTTGACGGTCACGATGCGCACCCCCGGTCACGACGCGGACCTCGCCATGGGCCTGCTCGCAAGCGAAGGCATCATCACCGCCCGCAGCGACGTGATCGACATCACTCCGATGCAGGAGGAGAATGTGCTCCGGGTCGACCTCGCTCCCGGCGTTGTGGTCGATCGCGAAAAACTGGACCGCATGTTTGCCGCCACGAGCAGTTGCGGCCTGTGCGGGAAGACCATGCTCGACTCCATCGAGATGCACTGCGATCCGATCGCGACGAAGATGACGGTGTCTGCGACGGTGATCGGCGAGCTGCCGCGGACTGTGCGCGACGCACAACCGATGTTCAACCGCACCGGTGGAGTCCATGCAGCGGCGCTCTTCAACGCGAGCGGGGAACTGCTGCTCATTCGCGAAGACGTGGGTCGGCACAATGCAGTGGACAAGGTGCTCGGTGCAGAACTGATCGCTGGCGGCACCGATCGCGAGCGGATTCTCTTCGTCAGCGGTCGCGCCGGCTTCGAACTGGTTCAGAAGGCCGCGATGCTCGGCGTGCCGGTGATGGTCGCGGTGGGTGCGCCCACCACGCTTGCGGTCGATCTCGCAGAGCGCGTCGGCCTCACGCTGGTCGGCTTCGTGCGCGACGGTCGAGGCAACTGCTACTCTCACTCCGGGAGAATTGCGACGCATCGCGAGAAAGTGTGACTGCCGATTCGCTCACTGACGGGGTTCCCGACACACTGCTGAAAAACTTGACGGTGATTGCGGGCCGCCGTTGGACTTCACTTTGATCCCGTCCCAAGTTCACATGTTCCTACTTCACCGTCGCCCCTCTTCAGGAGTTTTGTCATGGTCGTTCGCAACACGCTGGTCCGCAAGGTCGCCGAGTTCCTTCGCAAGGAAGATGGCCCCACCGCAGTGGAATACGCCGTCATGCTCGCCCTCATTATCGTCGTCTGCATCATTGCCATTACGGCACTGGGCAACAACGCCAGCGAGACGTTCAGCTACGTCGGTGTCAGCACCAAGCCGCTCGGCAGTTGATCCGCGTCGGAACTCGGATTGCGGACTTCACACTCTGCGATCCCGGTTCCGCGTTTTGCATTTCCTGCTATGATCGATTCCACATCCGGGAGATTCGATCATGCCATCACCTCTCACCGATCGTCAGGTCGCCGCCTACCGCAACGATGGCTACATCCTTGCCGAGAGTTTTTTCTCGCGCGACGAAATTGCTCTTTTGAGCCGGGCGGCCCGCGAGGACAGCGAACTCGACAAGCGATCCTTCGGCCGGGCGGACGGCGAAGGCGGCGTCGTGCGGCTCTCGCTCTGGAACCACCCCGGAGATGGGCTCTACGGCATGTTCGCCCGCTGCAATCGCATGGTGCGAAGCTGCGAAAAACTCCTCGGCGGCGAAGTCTATCACTACCACTCGAAGATGATCCTCAAGGACGCCAAGGTCGGCGGGGCCTGGGCTTGGCATCAGGACTACGGCTACTGGTATCAGAACGGCGTCCTCACTCCGCAACTCACCAGCGTCTTCATCGCCGTCGATCCCTGCACGCGGGAAAACGGCTGCCTGCAGGTGCTGAAAAATTCCCACCGCTGCGGCCGCATCAATCACGTTCTGACCGGTGAGCAGGCGGGTGCCGATCGCGAGCGCGTCGACGCACTCATGTCCCGGCCCGACGATTTTCCGCTGGAATATGTCGAAATGGCTCCCGGCGACGCGCTCTTCTTCGACTCCAATACACTGCACCGCAGCGATCAGAACACCAGCGACAGCAGCCGCTGGAGCATGATCTGCTGCTACAACGCCAAAGCCAACAACCCGTACAAGGAAAGCCATCATCCGTGCTACACGCCTCTGGCTGTCGTCCCCGATACTGCGATTCAGGATGTCGGCGTGAAACGCTTCGCGGAGAGTGGCGAAGTCGCCTGGCTTGAGGATGTTCGCGATTCAAGTGCCAAGGCACTCGGTCAACACGTTTAAGACTGTGTGTCGGCAGATCGGACACTATTTCTCGACGAGTCCGAGCCGCTTGCGTGAGGGGGCTTCGCAGAGCGGTCGGCTTCGTGTAGGCTCAGCCAGCACCTCGGCGAGCGTCGTCTGGGCAAACGCCGCTTCGACCATGGCGAGAGCGTTGTCGAGCCGCCGGTGCAGGGGGCACAGGTTGACGCCGTGGGTTTTCAGCCCGAGCGGGCATTTGCGGATGCGGACAATTGGCTCGACAGCATTGACAACGTCGAGGATGGTGAGCTCAGCGGGCGACTGGGCGAGGGCGACACCGCCGCCCACGCCGCGTTTCGACACGACAATCCCCGCCCGGCACAATCCCTGAATGACCTTCGAAAGGTACGCCGGCGGAACTTTCGTCACCACGGCGATCTCACGCGTGGTCTGTGCCGCCGGTGCACAGTCGGCCAGATGGACCACGGCCCGCAGAGCGTATTCAACAGTTTGTGAAAACATTGCGTGCTCGGATTCTAAAAATGGATCTTGCCATCCATAATAGACGGACTTATGCTGCCATTATGGATCGGAAGATCCAATTATGAGTATGGATTGTCCTTCCGTCAACCTCGGCCCCGGAGACTTTGATGACTCAGATCGACGAACCGCGTCTGGAATCCGAACTCGCCTACCGCTATGGTTATGTCAGTGGTTTCATGGGCTTCGATGACGCGGATGTGTCGGCGATCCACGCCGCGGCACCCGCCATCGCACCGCTCGTCCCCGGACTGGTGGACGCGGTCTATGCCAAACTGCACACGTATGACGCGACCTGGCGGCACTTCCTGCCGCGGCAGTCAGGCTACGGTGGCGACGTGCCGAAGACGCTCGCAGAATTGACGCCCGACCACGAAGCGATCCGCTTCCGCAAGGATCACCTCGGTCGCTATCTGGCGGCACTCGTCACGCGGGCCTACGACGGCAAAATGGTAGAATACCTCGACATGGTCGGGAAGATGCACACGCTGAAAGCCGGGTCGAAGGAGCTGAACGTGCCGTTGGTGCAGATGAATGCCCTGATGGGTTTTGTCGCTGATGCCCTGATGAGCACGATTCTGAGCCTCGGGCTGGAGCGATCGCAGGAAGTGCAGACTCTGCGAGCCTTCAACAAGCTGCTCTGGCTGCAAAACGATCTGATCACCCGCCACTATCAGAGCGAGCCGCAACAGTGACGACTCATTCCATCAGCTTCTTAAAGTCCTCGAACAGATAGCTACTGTCGTGCGGGCCGGCGGCGGCTTCGGGGTGATACTGCACGCTGAAAATCGGCTTGGTCTTGTGCCGCAGGCCTTCGAGCGTGCGGTCGTTCAGATTGATGTGCGTCGGAATCACATCGGCAGGGAGCGAATCGGGATCGACTGCGAAGCCGTGATTCTGCACTGTGATCTCGACGAGGCCGGTCTGGGAATTGAGCACGGGTTGATTGGCGCCGCGGTGGCCGAACTTGAGCTTGAAGGTTTTCCCGCCGAACGCATGCCCGAGAAGTTGGTGCCCGAGACAGATTCCGAAGATGGGTTTACCGCTGTGGATGAGGCCGTGAATGGCCTCGTGCGCGTAGGTGACGGCGGCGGGATCGCCCGGTCCGTTGCTGAGGAAAATGCCATCGGGTTCGTGAGCGAGAATCTCACTGGCGGTGGCGGTGCCGGGTACGATGGTGACCTCGCAGCCGACCTGAGTGAGGCAGCGAAGAATGTTCCATTTCATGCCGTAGTCGACGGCGACGACGCGTTTGTCAGCTTTGCGGAATGGCAGGACGTGCTCGGCGAACTGGCCGAAACCTTGCGACCAGCCCTGTGTCTTGTCAGGTACCACTTCCTTGACGAGATCGCGACCGGTCATGCCGCCGAAGGCTTTGGCTTTGGCCACGAGCGAGGTGTCGTCGAGGTCGAGGCTGGAGAGCACGCCGGTCATCGCGCCGCGAACGCGGAGTCGCCTCACGAGGGCACGCGTGTCGATGCCTTCAAGCCCGGTGACGTTGAAAGCTATCAAATAGGTATCAAGGTCGCGATGACTGCGGAAGTTGCTGGGGACACGGCAGAGTTCGCGGACGATGAAGCCTTCAGGCTGCACGCGCTGGCTCTCAGAATCGTCGTCGGTGGTGCCATAGTTGCCAATGAGCGGGTAAGTCATGGTAACGATCTGACCGCGGTAGCTGGGATCGGTCAGGATTTCCTGGTAGCCGGTCATGGAGGTGTTGAAGACGACCTCGCCGACTTTCTCGCCGGGTGCGCCGAAGGCACGACCGGTGAAGAGGGTGCCGTCTTCGAGAGCCAACTTCGCCTGAGCCATCGACGCGAACCTCACGGTGCAAAATTACCAGAATGATATGCTTCACACAGCGAATGGCGAGCACCCTCTGACCAGTCCGCAGCCCAAGCAAGGCAGTCATGAGCTTCACTCACCAGTCCGCAGCGCAAGCCAGGCAGTGAAGAAATTCCCTTGCTTGCGCTGCAGACTGGTTGCGGGGCGTGAGTTTAATAGCTTCCATTCATGCCTCTGCTCGGCTACATCCAGAATCTCGATCCGCTCGACTCGCCGCTGGCGTCGACGGTGGTCGCGGCACTGCCGGTGCTAGTGCTGTTTTACTTGCTGGTGGGCCGCCGATGGCTAGCGAGCCTCGCCGGGGCGACGGGCGCACTCACGGCGATTCTCATCGCCTGGCTCGTCTATAAAATGCCGCTCGAAATGGCGTCGTGGGCGTTCGTGCATGGAGCCTTCTTCGGGCTGCTACCGATCGGCTGGACCGTCTTTGCTGCGATGCTGCTCTACAACCTCACCGTCGAGACGGGTCAGTTCACGATTATCCGGCGGTCGATCGCGGGCCTGAGCGGCGACGCCCGCGTCCAGAGCATTCTGATCGGGTTCTGCTTCGGTGCGTTCATGGAAGGAGCCGCAGGTGCGGGGTCGCCGGTGGCGATCTGCGGAGCGATGCTCGTCGGCCTGGGCGTGCCGCCGCTTCGGGCCGCAGTGATCTGTCTGATCGCCAACACGTCGCCCGTCTGCTACGGCGGGTTGGGCACGCCCATCTTCGTGCTGAACGGCGTGACGGGGATTCCCGGCGACACCATCAGCACCATGTGCGGGCACCAGTTACCGTTCCTCTCGTGC
>JBGSSZ010000235.1:0-2207 GCA_041736785.1 Limnoglobus sp. | reverse complement strand
GCGCACGAAGTCAGTGGTCTTTCGAGCCTGACCGCTGACTTCGTGCGCGGCTCGTGATGGAACGAATTTCTGATTCAGGACACTAGAGAGACAGCCCGAAGCGGGCTCCGAAGGCAGCGAAATCGTTGCTGCCGTCGATGGTGCCGTCGTTGTTGAAGTCGAACGCCAGGCCGGGCTGCGTGCTGCCGAAGACGCTGCCGAACTGGGCGAAGTCGTTCGGGCCATCCACGGTGCCGTTGCCGTCGACATCGCCGAACAGACGGCGGAGGTTCGGATCGTTGAGTGGTGTCGTGTAGCCGAAGAAGGGGACGCTCAATTGCCAGCGGCCGTCGGCGAGCGAGCCGTACTCGACGCCGCTACTCGTCGGGCTGCCGTCGGCATTGGTGAACGTCAGCGTGACGCTCGTGACATTGCCGGTGTTGGGCGTGGTCTGAATGCGGCCGTTGGCGCCGGAGGCTTTCGACTGGACGATGGTGCCGACCGTGCCCTGGCTGGTCGCCGTGGTGCGGGTGAGCGTGAAGAAGCCGGGCAGGGCGAAGCCCGCGCCCCAGAGTGCATTGGCAGGCACCGCGTCGTTGAAGTCGACGCGGATCTTGCTGATGCGGGAGCGCTGGGCATTGCCGTCGTTGACGGTGATCGAGGTGATGCCAGTGACGTTGACCAATTGTGTGAAGTTCGCGCTCGTTCCGCCGTCTTTGTCCAGCACGCGGGCAAAGACGAGGTGCAAACCGGGCACAGTGAAAGGGATGCTCTTCGAGTTGCTCGAAGACGCACTGGCATAGGTGATCGCATTCAGTTCGGATAGGCTTAGGGCGAAGGCGTACTTGAGCGTGGGCAAGTCGCCGGGGGCATCGCTGGCGCCGTTGAGCGTAAAGGTCTGTGCGGCACCGGTGAACGAGGCGTCGGGGCCGACCAATTCCGTGGCGGTCGGGTTGAGGTTGGCGATGGTGACGGACTTCGAATAATCGGTGAAGCCGCCGTTCTTGTCGAAGACGCGGGCCCAGTAGGTCTGCGGGCCATTGTCGATGTTCATGAAACCAGCGGCGGCGGATGTGCTCGCGGAGGCATAGCCGTTGGCGAGGCCCGCCTGCGAGGTGGCAAACGAATAGTGCAGCGAGGCGAGGTCCGCGGCGGATGGATCCACAGGATTCAGGAGCGCGAGGCTGACGGTGCCGCCTTCGGAGAGCGAACCGCCCACGAAGAACGTCGCGGTCGGCGCGACGTTGCTGATGCCGAGGATGCGGTTCTGGTTGACTGTGTATTCGCCGTCGGTGACGCGGAGGCCAATGGTGAAGGCGTTCGGGCCATCGATGTTGGGGCTGCCGATCCAGGAGACGGCCCCGGTCTTGGCATCGATGGCGAATTGATTGCCGGGGTTGGAGGTGAGGCTCCAGGTGACGTTGTCATTCAGATCGTTGGCGTTGTTGTCGAAGCCGATGATGCCGCTCTGCGGGCCTTCATTCACGCCGATGTTGTTGCCGGTGAGGGCGATGGGATCGTTGGTCGTCATCGTGTAGGTGAAACCGGGTTGCAGGGGGTTGCCGGCGTTGAGCGTGCTGAAATATGTCTGGCTGCCGTTGGTGCCGCGAACGTGGACGTTCCCGGTGCTGGTCGGCACCACGATCACGTAGACCTGGCCGGGAGCGAGGGAGGTGAGCGAGGTGTCGCCGGTGCCGCCGAAGGCGCTCTCCGCGACCCAGCCACCGTTTCTCAGGGCTACGGTAAAAGCTCCCGTACCGCCGAGGGCAATTTGCGGAGCGGTGATCGTGTATCCGCCGCCGGGGAGCAGGCTGGTCTGATTGATGGTGACGAGGAACTGATAACCGGGGAACGTCAGGTTGCTCCCCGGGAGTGAGTTGCGAACCTGCACGGCAAGGCCCTTGCCCGCGGCGGGGGTACTGAGGCCGAAGTCGGCGGCGGTGAGGGTGGAGAGGCCGTAGCCTTCGGCGACCGGCATGGTGCCGTTGACGAGACCCGGCGCAAGGGGGACTTGCACACAGCTTTCGTGGAAGAGGTTCGCGGTCCGCTGGCCGATGGTATTCGATGTCACGGAGGATCCCGTGACGGTGCCACCGGCTGCGCCGTTGTTGGCGGCGAAGAAGAATCGACCCCCCTGGCCGACGTTGCCACCGGTGCCGCCACTGAGGTTGGCGGAGAGGTTACCGGAGATGATCGCGGACGCATTGAGGATGATGGTGCCGCCGGCT
>JBGSSZ010000167.1:0-3586 GCA_041736785.1 Limnoglobus sp. | reverse complement strand
GTCGCCGCGATGCTCCGACGCGTTTCACTGCGTTGCGCTTCATGTGAGAAGGATAGCGCGGCGTCACTCGCTTCGCCGCCTTGAGTGCGATGCGCTCCGCCTCGCCGGTGGCCGGGGAGAAGAGATAGCCGCCCCCGGCTTTAAGAATGAACGGTGTCAGCACTGACTGTGCTCTCGGTCCGAAATAGATCGCGCGGGCATTCCCTCGCCAGGTGCCCTTGTGTGCCGCCGGGGTGAACCTCCAGACGGTGCTGGAGCGATCCAGGTCCTCACTTTTATCCGCAGTAGTTCGCCACAACGGGCACCGGAGCGGGCCTGTAGCTCGCAGATAGCCGCAATCATCGGAGGCATAAACCTCAGAGCCTTGTCGAGGTCCGCGGCGTCTGCCGGTTTCACTGGTGGGAGGTCGATGGCCGCGGTTCTGCCAATGCGCAACCCGGTGACAGATTGCAGACGGTGAAGGGTCTCTGCGGGCAGAATCTCCTCCGACACCATCCACCGGAAAGCCTGCTTCACTGAGGAGGTCATCCCGTTGATTGTTTTCCTGCTGTAGCCCTCAGCAACCCATTGGTCTTGGATTGTCTTGAACGACTTGGGGCCGAAATCCGCCGCGGAGCTGCCGCCGAACAACTTCCGGACGGCGCGGAGTGACCGCTTGGCTTTGGCCAGTCCGCTCGAGCCGTCGCCGTAGTAGAGATTAGCGAACCGAACGTAGGCTAAGACCGCTTCCGAGACTGTCAGGTCCTTCGCGGTGGTCGGGAAGGTGCCTTCGTTGTTAGTGACGAGGGTGCAGATCCGAAGGTGCTCCCGCTTCGAATCCGCAGAGCCGTAGGTGCCGAGGATGATCTCTTTCCTCGAGCCGTTGGCGAGTCGCACCGTGCAGACCGCGCTGCCGGAGGAGTGCTTGCGGTAGGCGGGTAGCTGGCTGCGTGGACGTGACATGCGAGACTCCGGGGAATAGTTTTGCAGCACTTGCTGCAAAACCCGGCGTTTCTGGCTGTCACTTTCGAACGTCGAAAGGTAAGGTTTACACCTTCAAAACAAGGCTTTTCGACAGTGGGCGTTACTGGGATTGAACCAGTGACTTCGTCCGTGTGAAGAACGCACTCTACCGCTGAGTTAAACGCCCCGAAATGACAAATTAGCCAATCTTGGCGTCGCGGTCAAGGGCTGCGGCCTCGAGCCAGACTTGGAGAATCACCTGCGCCGCCACCGCGTCGCGACGTTCCTTCCGCTCGCGCGGATTCAAACCCAGATTCTCCAGCACATCATTCGCATAGTGCGTCGTGAAACGCTCATCCTGAAACGCGACGGGGAGATTCGTCAGACCGTTGAGCCAGGCAGCGTAGTCACGGCACTCCTTCGCCTTCGGGCCTTCCGTGCCGTTTAGCGAGATGGCCAGACCGACGACCAGGCCAACAATCTCCTCGTCCGCGACGAGCTTCTGAAAGTACTCAGCGTCGAGCAGGTTACTCCGGCGGCGATAGGTGTCGAGCGGCGACGAGATCAGACGATCGGCGTCGCAGACCGACAGGCCGACTCGCACGGTGCCATAGTCGACGCCGAGCAGCCGTCCGCATTGCGGAATTCGAAATTCGAAATTCGGTATGCCGGAGGCATCATTCTGCATTAGAGCCGCTCCGGCGCGGACTCTTTAAGTCGCGTGACGATCTCTTTCACCCGCGATTCGTCCTGCTTGCGGGCGACCAGCGTTGCGTCGCCAACGTGGACGATCAGCAGATCCTCGACGTTGATCGTAGCGATGAGGTGGTCCCCGTCGGCGGCGATGACGCAGCCGCGGGTGTCGATGCCGAGGTGAGAGCCCTGCACGGTGTTGCCGGCGCTGTCCTGCGGATTGTGTCGCTCAAGTGCGAGCCAACTGCCGACGTCATCCCATTGATAGGGCGTCTGCAGGACCATCCGCTCGGGTGCGGATTCCATCACGGCGTAGTCGATGCTGGTACCTCGGATTGCTTCGTATTCTTTGTGGAAGACCGCGAGCCGTTGCGGGCCGTGCCACGCGGCGGCAATGCGCACGACAGCGTCGTGAATATCGGAGCGGTTGGCCTGCAACTGCGCGAGGATCGTCTTGACTTTCCAGACGAAAATGCCGCTGTTCCAGTCGTATTCGCCGCTTGCGAGGAACTGCCTCGCGACGTCCTCTTTAGGTTTTTCCTTGAAGGCTTCGATGCGGAAGAGCGGGATACCGTTGCTGGTGCCGACTTGTGTGCCGCGCTGGATGTAGCCGTAATTGGTGCTAGGACTTGATGGCGGGATGCCGAACGTGAAGAGGGCTCCCGGATACTCGTCGGCGAAGTGTGCTGCGGCGTGCAGTGCCCGGTGGAACTCGCGCTCGGGCTCGATGAGATGATCGGCCGGCATCACCACCATGGTGGCGTCGGGATCGTCCTGTGCGATCAGTGCTGCACCCAGGCCGACGCAGGGTGCGGTGTCGCGGCGAAACGGTTCACCAACGATGCGATCGTGTGAAAGCTCCGGTAGCTGGCGGGCCGTCTCGCTGACGTACGCCTCGCCGGTGATGACCCATGTGCGTTCGGGGCTGACCACCGGCAAGATGCGGTCGAGCGTGCCTCGGAGGAGCGTGGTGCTGCCGCTGAAGGCGAGAAACTGCTTGGGGCGGGCATTGCGGCTGCGGGGCCAGAAACGGGTGCCGCCGCCGCCGGCCATGATCATTGCGTGAAGCATATGTGTTTTCGGTGTTCAGGATTCAGACAAGATATTGCGGACCGACGATCTGATAACCCTTGCTGAGTTTGGTGGCAAGCTCGGCTTCATTCAGTGCGAACAGTGGGCTGATCTCGACGGGGTGATCGGTCTGAACGCCGGCCACCGCGAGCCAGCGATGAGCCTGGCCGATCAGCAGATCGCGGACGGTCTCGGGTGAGTCGTGTCCGGTGGCATTTTTCAACGGAGCAAATTCGTCTTCGCGTTTCGCCTCGACTGCGAGCCATCGCTCCGCCAGCGGTAGGGCATCGAAGATGAACAACTCGAATTTTAATGCGTTCTCAACCGTAGGCGTCTTGACGTCACCACTCTTGGGATCAAAGTACGGCACTTTCTTGCGAGCGAGGTGAAACTGCAGGCGACTCGGGCCGCTGGTGATTTTCTCGAGGAATTCCACGCTGAAGAGATGGATCGCGGGATTGCCGGCACGGTGGAGCAGGGCACCATCTTCACGACGGGCATTGGCAAGCTCCGCGGGGAGATCGCTGTATTCAATGATGCCGCAGCAGCCATCGATGAGTGCGAACAGGCCGACTTTTTCCTCAGGTCGCTCCTTGAAGACTACCTTCGAGGATGCCTCGGATTGCTTCTGGATGTGTCGCCCGACAAACGCAGGATCAGCAATGTTCACCAGTGGGTTGTCGACTTGGAAGTAGAAGACATGGCGGATACCGTCGGCTTTGAGTTTGGCGAGGAGGCCGCTGTCCGCGAGCGCCGTGATGGTGCCGCCGTGGCCGTTGGGGCTCAGGAACGGTTTGCCCGCGGCTTCGAGCAGCGGCTCGCCAGTCGCAAGATCGAGTGCGGGCATCGTACCCTGCTGGAAGAAATGCACATCGCGTTC
>JBGSSZ010000161.1:0-18226 GCA_041736785.1 Limnoglobus sp. | reverse complement strand
GCAGTCGATCACGCGAGCCCCGCCCACGCGATGCACCTCGACGCGGAGCCGTTCGCTATCGGCCTCCATCTGGTCCGCAAGTCGCCAGGCGCGGTCGTTGAGGGTCATGGCGTCACTCCGAAGTGGTGATCGAGTTCCCGTGCAACTGCATTCAACTGTAGCAGATCATCGCCGAAGAATGTCAGCACTGGTTGGCCCGCTTCGATGACGGTGCCCAAGTTGGGAATGTCCGCGAAGCGGTCGCCCTCGACACCCGGAAAAGTAATTTGCTGTGGAGCGTAGTAGATCGCCTTCGCCGGAAGCCCGTTTTCGAAGAGCTCCATCGACGCGGTGTAGCGGGGATTCACTTCGAGCACAAGAATCGAATCGCCTTCCTCGATTGCATCAATCCCCCAGGGACCGACGAGTTGATACCAGCGTGAAAAGACGTCGCCAAGGCGCTGGAACGTACTTCGATGCGGGGCATCATCGCGGCGCAGGTTGCCGGCGTATTGAAATCCCGTGGCGTGGAGCCAGGTAGTACCGCAGAGTTGTTCGCTGATTCCGATGAGGCGACCGCCTTCAAATGCGGCGGACAGGGGTGTGCCGTTGACGAACTGTTGAACGTACGTGTCAGCTGTATCGACACCTGGCTCGAACTCCCGGACGCCGATACCACCGGCACCGTGGAAACTCTTGCATAACCAGCGGCCAGGAGCGAGAATTGTGACCGCTCCATGGAGAGTGTCTGGCATGCGACAGCCGGCGATTGTGGCCATCGTTGCAACACTCCAAGGATGACGGACTTGGTTCAGAACCTGACCGCCATTGCCGATCAGCCTGTGCCGCTCGCTAATGGCGTCGACGATATCGGGATAGTTTTCCAAGCCGCCTGTGTACATCCACTCCATCGGCGGCACTTGGTTCGCAAGCGCAACGAAGCCGTCGGGGTAGTTCTCGCAGCGGATGGTCGTCGCCATTGCCTGCGTGTCGGTGTCGGCGAAGAGATCGATGACCCAAGGCTCATACCCGCGTCGGATCGCGCTGGCCGCCGCTGCCCGGCCACTGCCTCCCACGATTAGAAGCGGTGTCATGGATCGCTCTTGGTTTTTTCCAGATCGTCCAGCGTAGTCAGCCCAAACCAGCCGCGGGCTTTCTGCACCTCCGGTAGCATCATCACTTGCATCACATCCGCGAAATCGTCGGTCCAGACTTTCATCTTGGGGTGAGCCTTCATTTTTTCCCACACGACAGGATCAGAATCCGCACGCGGAACCAGCTTCCCTTCTCCATTCAGAACCAATGGCTCCACATAGCGATATTGCAGTGTGAACCGCGGCTCATTGAAGACCTCCAGCAGTTTGGGATCCTTCGCCAGCACGACCCAGTGCGATGGTGTCTTGCCGGGCGGGGCAAATTGATGGTCAGCACGCTTGTCGTCATCAACAAACGAATCATTATAGACGTACGCTGTCGCACCAAGTGCTTCAGCCAGCTTGGCGACTACCAGATCAAGTCGGACGAATTTATTGGAAATATGCAATGCCAACAGGCCATCCGGTGTCAGTCGATTGAAGTAAAGCTCCAGGGCCTCTTTCGTCAGCAGGTGGACCGGGATCGAGTCCGAGCTGAACGCATCCACGAGCAGCAGGTCGTAGCGTGCATCCGGCATGCTTTCGAGCTTGATGCGGGCATCGCCCATCACAAACTTCACATCGGCACCACGCTCTTCCGCATCGATGACGTAGCTGAAGAACGGATCACGAAGTGTATCAAACGTGGTATTTCGCTGGCGTCGGGCTTGCCACGCAGCATCACGTTTGCGATCGGCGACGAGCCCTTTGACCGTGGGATCGATCTCAAAAAATGTGAGTGCGCAATCTTTGTCCGCGTAGCAAGCTGCGGAGCCCGTGCCGAGGCCGACCATGGCCACATTGGCTTTGGGGTGCCTTTCGCGGGTGACTTGGAAAAGCTGACCCACAGCGCCCGTTTGATGATAATATGTCAGTGGCTCACTGGGCCAATCATAAGAATACACCAATGCGGGCCCAATCAGTGCGCTTAACGGTTCACGGATTCGTTGCAGTTCAGGCCATGCTCTCATTCCTTGTCGTCCATGCAATGTGGTGCCATGCACCAGCGAGCGGCTCCGGAGATCGTGATCCTCGTCAGATTCGTTGCGGATTTTCAGGATGCCGAAGAAGCTGCGCTCCGTGTGGAACTCCTGATTCGAGCGTTTGAATTCGCCGACGAGCACAATCGCTGCGACGCACAAGCCGAATCGCAGCGGACGATCAATGAAGAAGAAACAGCAGATCAGCGGGACGGCCCAATTGATACCATAGATAATCTTCCATTGATTTAGGACGATGCGATTAACTCCACAGTTTCGAAGCAGCCAGTTGAATTTGTTGAGAATCCAATTTGCAATTTCCCACATGGTGTCTGTCCCCGCCACAGCCGCCAGCCAGGTCACGATGACCAGCATCGCGGCTGGAATTGCATAATCAAGCATCCATGCTTGCTTGGCTTTTTTCGGTGAGAGTGGTTCAACATTCAGTTTCGGAACCAGCATGCAGCCGAGTGTGAGGGCGATTGTGTATTCGTACGCGAGCGGGAAGAGTAGCGGCGCGAGCAGTGCGTTGAAGATGCCGCCGAGCACGCCGCCGACGGAGATCCACAGGAAGAAATTCGTCAGATATTGCGGCGGCGGGCGGTCGTAGGCAAGCTCACTGTGGCACATGAGTGCAAGCAGAAAGAACGCCAGCAGGTGCAGACCAATCAGCAGGAACGGATTCTCGAGCGTTTCCTGGGTGATGATGATGTAGAGCAGCAGCAGTGTAACGACCGGCGCGATATTGCCCAGCACTACACGGAACCACGACGGCAATCGCAGGAAGGCGATGATGAACGTCAGCAGATAGAGTGCGAGCGGGATCACCCAGAGAAGCGGAATCGATGCGATGTCGGTGGTCATGTAGAAAGTCACGCCGAGCATCAGGCTCGATGGCACGAAAGCCAGTGCAATCCACTTCGCGATGCGGAGCTTGGTCGGCGGAGCCGCTGGGGCCAGCGTCTGATTGTCGGTCGCGTCGGGCCGCAGATGGGCGACGGCGGTCCGACCGCAGATAAAAGCCAGCAACGCCAGCACCGCGAAGCCGCCGGCGAAGAGCCAGGCTTGCTCGACCAGCGACAAACTGGGCTCAGTCAGGATCGGGTAGGTCAGCAGCGAGAGCAGGCTGCCAGCGTTGCTGGTGGCGTAGAGAAAGTATGGATCGCGCGCGGCGGGGTGGGTGGTCTTGGAGAACCACCGCGTGAGCAGCGGGGCACTCGCGCTGACTGCGAAGAACGGTACGCCGATGGCCACGACGAGCATCGCCATCACGCCGAACATGGGATAGGAGGAATCCTGCGGGACGAGGCTTTTCTGGATGTGAATGGGTGAGTTGCGATCACCGAGCAGGACCGCGAGAGCGAATGCCGCCACAGCCGCCGCGAGCACGCCGACATGGACGAGGACTTGCTTGCGCACGGTGAGCCGTGCGGAGAGCTTGTGGGCGTAGAGGTAGCCGAGCAGGAGCATCATCTGGAAGAACACCATGCAAGTGTTCCACGCCGCGGGGCTGCCGCCGAGCGTCGGCAGGATCATACGGCCGATCATCGGCTGGACCATGAACAGCAGCAAGGCACTGACGAAGAGCGTCAGAGAGAAGAGAATCGGCACGAAAGACTCCGCACGACGGGGTTCTGACAGTGTATCGTTGAGCCTGCCGCAATACCCTATTGATCGAGACCGGCTCCGAATCCGTCATCGCCGGGATCGCTGGCTTTGGGCTTCGGGCGGCGGATCGGTGCCGCAGCAGGGGGTGTTTCCGCCAGCTTCAGGACAGGCGGAGCCTTCTGTGGTTCGGGCAGCTTCAGCGTCGTGGTCGAAGGCTGATAACTCGGCACCGGTTCAATCTCAGGCTTGTCCTCACCGATGGCATCGTCCCGCTTGCGGCCCGCTCCCCCGCGACGGCGGCGCCGGCTCCGCCGGACCTCGTGCTCCTCTTCCGTCAGCTTCGGCGGGCCCTTCGGCTCAGTGCCGAATCGCGTCACGACATAGGTGCCGCTGGTCTTGCTTTTCTCGATGTCCAGCAGGCCGTGCTTGGCCGCGTCTTCCAGAAGCTCGCTGAACGTGCGATAGCCGTGATACTCTTCATTGAAGCTCGGTTTCTTGCGCTTCATGGTGTCTTTCACCATGCTCGAATAGATCACATCCTTGTTTTCGCGTCGAAGAGCCAGCAGCGAATCCATCAGCAGGTTGTAGAGCTTCTGCTGCTGCTCTGGCAGTGCCTGCGTGCCCGCGATCGGTGCGGCTGCGGCACGGCCGAGGTCTTCGTAGTAGATGAATTCGTCGCAGTTGTCCCGCAGCAGATTCGAGGTGGCGTTGACGAGGCCGACGCCGAGCACGTGTTTGCCGAGTTCTTTTAGCTTGGACACCAGCGGTGAGAAATCGCTGTCGCCGGACACGATCACGAAGGTGTCGATGTGATCTTTGGAGTAGGCGAGATCGATGGCATCGACCACGAGCCGGATGTCGGCGGAGTTCTTGCCGGTCTGGCTGCGTTTGGGGATTTCGATGAGCTCGATTGCGGCTTCGTGCAGCGGCCCGGTGTACTGCCCGAAGCGGCTCCAGTCGGAGTAGGCTTTCTTGACGACGATTTTACCCTTTTCGACGAGCCGTTCGAGCACTTTTTCGATTTCGAAGCGGTCGCGGCGGCCCTGAAAGCCGAGGGCGAGGTTTTCGAAATCAATGAAGACCGCGAGGGCATGCTCGGCTTCGCCGCGATGGTGTTTCATGCCGTCGTTATGTCATTCCGGGGTCAGGCCGTCCAACCATTTTCGGATGGAAATCGTGAAGCCGGGCAGGACATCCTCGCCGGAGAGGGTGTCGTCGATGCCGAAGACCTGGCCCTGCTCGGGTTCACGATAGACGGCGACGGTTTGCTTTTTGAGATCGACTTCCCAGACGAGTCGCGTGCCCGCAGCGAAGTACTCGCGTCGCTTGCGGGCCATCTCCTTCTTTGTGTTGGACTTGCTCAGCACTTCGACAGCGAAATCGGGAAACATTGCAGGGATTCGCCCCGGAGGCCTCTTGCGCTCGGGAAATCGCTCGTAGAGATAAAAAGCAAAATCGGGACCACGCCCTTTCTCGGGGGATAATTGCACGACCGCATCGCCACTGGTAAAAAAACCGAGCTTGAGTCCCTTGTTCCAATCGCGAACTTCGCCCAGCAGCTCTCCTGCGGCTTCGGATTCTGAAAAACCCACGGGCTTCTCCACAAGAGTGGCGTCAACCAGTTCGCAAACGGCCGTCCTCAGAGGCGACTCGTTCGCTTCATCGAGGTCGGCCAGCGTCGCCGTTCCCGGTGGCGGGATCATGCGGATCCGCTCCAGGGGAATGTCACCGAGATCGCGCAAAAGATCGGCCAGCGAACGATGTGCGGTGTGGATCGGTGTGGCGACTGGCGTTTCAAGGACAGCAGACATAACTTAGCTCCCAGGCATTCCTATCTTATCACGACACGCTGGGACACGCATTATGTTCTCTCTCAACGGCCTCGCAGCGGTGGTCACCGGTGGCGGCCAGGGAATTGGCGAGGCGATCTGCCGGCGGCTCGCCGCTGCGGGGGCCACCGTCGGCGTCTTCGACATGGCCAAAGACAACGCCACCCGCATCGCCAGCGAGATTCAAGGTGTCCCGCTCGTCGGTGACATCACCAAAGAGGCCGACGTCGAGCGCGTCTTTGCCGAGATGACCACGAAAGCCGGCAAGGTCGACATCATCGTGAACAACGCTGGCGTCGCTAGCCGCAAGGGCCGCGACGTGCCGATCTGGGAAACGGTCCGCGAGGATTGGGAATATGTCTTCAACATCAACGTGACCGGGCTCGTGCTCTGCATCAAGGCCGCCATGCCGGGGATGATCGAGCGCCAGTTCGGCCGCGTAGTGAATGTCGCCAGCATCGCCGGCAAGGAAGGCAACCCGAAGATGGGCCCCTACTCCGCCAGCAAGGCCGCGGTCATCGCACTCACCAAATCGCTCTCCAAGGAGCTGATGGGCAAAGGCGACATCTGCGTGAACAGCATCTCCCCGGCTGTGATCCAGACGCCGATCCTCGAGCAGTTGAACGAGGAGCAGATCAAGATGATGCTCAGCAAGATCCCGCTGGGCCGCACCGGCAAGCCCGAAGAAGTGGCGGCACTCGTGCACTACCTCGCCAGCCGCGAATGCAGCTTCACAACCGGTCAGTGCTACGACATCAGCGGCGGCCGTGCGACCTACTGATTAGTACTACAGCGCACGGTCCTTTTTCCACCGGCAGCGAAGCAAGGTCGTGAGACGGATGCCGGCCGCACGAAGTTTTCGACGCGTCGTTTTCGTGTGACTCTTGCGGGCCTGGGCTCGGCGAGCCTGCGTATATTGCAACTCCTTGGCCGCCCGCTCAAGCAACCGTGCACCACAGCGGTCCGAAAGCCACACAGTCCGGATCAACGCCGCCATCGCGGTCCGCACCTGACACACGGTCAGGTCCGGATTTTTCCCCCCGGAGGTCCTGGTGAACCTTGGCCAAAAAGAGATGACTCACTGCCGTCAGAATCAGATGACGCTTCAAGCCCTGGTACTTCCGCCCTTCAAAGTGATCCAAACCCAGTTCCCCTTTCTCGTCTTCGAAGCAACGTTCGATCCGCCACCGCGAAAAGGCCACCAGCAGGAGCGTCGGCAGCGGCGTTCGCCGGGGCGCATTGCTCACGAAATACTTGACCTCGTCCGGGGCCAACACGTTGCGTGTCACCACCAGGTGATAGGTCGTCTCCGGCAGGCCCTCCTCGTTCCGGGGATAAATCGGAATCGACTTGGCCTCCCAGACCATCGGCCCTTTCTCGCCGTCCTTGACGCGGTACCGCACCCACGCCGCATCCCGCAGCGCCGGATGAAAGCGCAGCATGTCCCCCACCGTCATCGGTTTGGCGCTCCCCGCGATCAGTCGCGGCGTCCGCCGCGAGCGGCCTCGACCCCGACGGCGATACGGACGCTCCGTCACCCGCGGCGACCTCGTCCACGCCGTGAAATCCTTGTGCACCTCGCCGACGAACTTCTGGCCGCGGGCATCGAGCGCCTGCAAAAACTGCGGTTTGACGCCGTACCACTCGTCGAACGTCAGCCAGGCGAAGTGAATCCCGTTCGCCACGGCACGGTCGTAAAGTTCCAGAGCGATCGCGGTCTTGGGGCGGTAGACCATCGCGTCCGGAATCCCCGCCTCGCGGCACCGCGGGCGATCCTCCGACCAACTCGCCGGCAGGAACAACTCGCCGTCGAGCAGCGTGTGGAAGTCGTCCGCCGCATAACCCAAGTGCACCGTGACGATGCAGTTGTCCTGCTTGCCGACGGCCCCGCAATGCTGCCGCTGCACGCCCGGCGTCTTGACCCCTTTCTTGGTGTCGCTCGTCTCGTCGATGAGGCCGATGCTGTGCGGACAAACGTGCTCACGGGCAATGCGGTGATGCAATCGCTGTCGCAGAGCGTCTTCATCCCAGCGATACCGCGCGAGAAATTCCTGGAGGGTTCGCGGGGGAATGCCGGCCGCGAGCGCGATGGGTTCGACGCTTTTCTGGGCGAGGTCGGACAACTGGCCGTGGACATAGACGGCGAGATGGTGCCGCGTATCGCAGCGATGGAAGCAGTCCTCGAAGCCCGACAGGTAGTCGTTCAATCGCGGTTGGAGTGTCCGGATCTGAGCCGCGTCCATGCGGAAATCTCCTTACGGCAAAGGAAGCGGTGTAAGGATCGCCAGAATCCAGCCCAGCAAGCAATAGCAACCGTGCGCTGTAGTATTAATTAGTCTCGTAATCCATCAATTATCTTAATGGTTTCATCTTTATTCGTTGCTTGATCAAGCCTCATTTTGACGAGCTTAAGATACTCATCACTATTTGCACCATGAAGTGCTCTGCCACTTGGACAGCCCTTCTTTCTAGGCAACCATACGCCGTTAGTCGCGCTGTTAAAGTCAATCCCCCAGCTCGCTAGTCGTTTGCCGAGAGGGGCAAAGAAAAGGGGGGGCAAAGAAAAGGGGACATTCACATTTATTTCGGCTCCTCCTTCCGCGGGCAAAGAAAAGGGGACATTCACATTTATTTCGGCTCCTCCTTCCGCGGACGGCCGCGGGGGCGGAGACTGGATTGGAGGCCGAGCCGGGTCGCCGAACGCTGTGCGGGGCATCCGGCCAGACTAAAAACCGTGACGGGAATGTCAAGATAAATGTGAATGTCCCGTGAATGTCCCCTTTTCTTCGCCAACTTCCCCGACGGCCGCTCGGCCCTGATGCTGGTGGCCGCGCGATTGAGACATGTGGCCGGCACCCAATGGAGCAGCCGGCGCTACCTCGACATGGCACGCTCGACGACGGAGATGTTGAAGGCGAGTGCGTAGCTCGCCGCGCGGCGGGGAACCCCGCCCGTACTTTCCCTGGTTCCCGGAGCAAAACAATGTGCGCAACTTGACAGACGCTACCCGACGTTGCTCGCCTTATCGTAGGCGTACTCCGTCGCGAGCGTCGATGCTGCATCCAGAACCGCCTCATTGCCGTGTGTTTCCGTCACAGTCGTCAGTCGGCCGAGTTTGTCATGACCATAGAGAATCCTGGTGACCATAGGATCTCTCCGATAATATCATGACTCAAGACTGCATCACTTTAGTTTGTCTCGTTGATTTCTCAAGAAAGCACGGACAGGAATCGGCTATTCACATTCCTCGCGAATTCTGTTTGCGGCTTCCTGGTATCGCTGAAAGGCAAGTTCATAGTCTGCTGTCGCAACAGGACTTTTGTATGGCGGTTTTCCGTAAATAGCCGGGTAGAGCAATGTGCCGACATAGTATTCGTAGTCTGACAAATAACCTATCTTGTCGTGACGTAGTTGCAACTTATTTTTTATTTCATCAGCAACGAGAAAATCGACTATGTAATGTAATTCATCATAGTGATAAAATAAACTGTCAAGGCGATTCATTTCGCTTGACCATTTGCTAACAAAAGTTGCAAAGTCATCTTTACTCCAATGAAGCCATCCAACAAGGATGTGTCTCCAGAAGCTAACGTACTGTTCTGCAAGTGTAGCCATGACAAGATTACCTCCATGTCTTGATTAATATCCATCATTAACAAAGACAGAACAAAGAAATGGGGACATTCACATTTATTTCGGCTCCTCCTTCCGCGGACGACCGCGGGGGCGGAGACTGGATTGGAGGCCGAGCCGGGTCGCCGAACGCTGCGCGGGGCATCTGGCCAGACTAAAAACCGTGACGAGAATGTCAAGATAAATGTGAATGTCCCCGTTTCTTCGCCTGCGTTGATCGTTGTGCAACACAAGACGATAAACTACTTGTTGTCAACCTGACGCAACCCGACGTTCTTTGTTACATCCGGTTCATGAATGCAAGATGTCACGATACTCCTGGAGGCGGCTTCGCAAGGCGATCCGAATGCCGCGGGCCAGTTGTTGCCACTTGTGTATGCGGAGTTGCGGAAGCTGGCGGCGGCGAGGATGGCTGAGGAGGTCTCCGGCAACACGTTAGACGCGACCGCCCTTGTCCATGAAGCGTATCTACGGCTCGTCGGGCCGGTCGAGACCGTTCACTGGGACAATCGCGGTCACTTCTTTGCGGCGGCTGCGGAAGCGATGCGGCGAATCCTGGTCGAAGCTGCACGTCGCAAAAAGCGTTTGAAACATGGTGGCGATCGGCAGCGCCAATCCCTCGACGATGTTCAACCCGCCAGCCCGGATTTTCGCGACGACCTCGTCGCGCTGGATGCGGCTCTCACGCGACTGGAGGCGGAAGATTCTCAAGCCGCAAAGCTGGTCGAACTTCGTCATTTCACGGGGCTCTCCATTCCCGAAGTTGCTCAGGCCATGGGGATTTCGCCGCGGACCGCGGACCGTGTCTGGGCGTTTTCCAGAGCCTGGTTGCACCGCGAACTGGCGGAAACCGCGGCCAATCCTGATGAATAGCAACGATTCTGGCGTGAATTTGCCAGTGCCTCGCATTGTTACTGTCACGATTGCGGATTCGTCCTTGCTGGAAAGACAACAATGTCAGAACGCGAGATTTTTCTGGGTGCTTTGGATATCTCGGATCCTCTGGCCCGTGAGCGTTTTCTGGACGGGCTCGGCATCGATCCGACCCAGCGTGTCCGCATCGACTCCCTGTTGCGGTCGCATGCCACCGCAGGCAGCTTCCTCAGCGACCCCGCCGTTGCTCCGCTCGAGCCATTTCTGTTTGAAAAACTGTCGATGAATGACGAGGCGATCCCGGACAGCGATCCCAATACGCCAGATACTTTCGATTTCCTCCAAGTTTCGACCCGTCCCGATTCGCTGGGTCGCCTCGGGCATTATGAAGTGCTTCAGTTGCTCGGACATGGCGGATTCGGCATCGTCTTCCGTGCCTTCGACGACATGCTTCAGCGAGTCGTCGCGCTGAAAGTGCTGGCCCCGCACCTCGCGGCCACATCTCCCGCCCGCAAACGGTTCCTGCGCGAGGCGCAGTCAGCGGCCCGGGTGCGTCATGCGAACGTAGTGCAGATTCATGCCGTCGAGAAGGATCCGCTGCCGTACTTGGTGATGGAGTACATCCCCGGCGAATCGCTTCAGCAGCGTCTGGATCGATCCGGACCGCTGGAAACGATGGAAGTCGTTCAAATAGCCGTGCAGATTGCTGAGGGCCTCGCCGCAGCCCACGCCACTGGATTGATCCACCGCGACATCAAACCCGCGAACATCCTGCTCGAGAGCACGGCGAACCCGCAGGTGAAGATCACCGATTTTGGCCTGGCCCGGGCAGCGGATGACGCGAGCCTCACGCAATCCGGCCTCGTCGCCGGTACGCCGAGCTTTATGGCTCCCGAACAGGCGAGTGAGGGATCGCTGGACCATCGCGCGGATTTGTTCAGCCTCGGCAGCGTTCTCTACACGATGTGCGCCGGTCGTCCACCCTTCCGGGCGAAAACCACATTAGCCGTCCTCAAGCGAGTCGCGGAAGACACACCGCGACCGATCCGTGACAGTGTGCCCGAAGTGCCGCAGTGGCTCTGCGACATTATCGCCAAGCTGCACGAGAAATCGCCCGACGATCGGATAGCTACCGCGAGAGAACTCGCCGACCTGCTGGCGAACGGCTTGGCAATAATGCAGAGGAGTTGGGATGTGATACCGGGCCCGGTTTCGGGACCGGTGGTTGAGCCGCAATCGCGTGTTTCGAGAGCCGTGCTGCCGCGCGGTCGCAGAACCCTGCGGACCATTGCTGCGGCGGTGCTGGCGGTCGTCGTCCTCGCGGGCCTGTCTGAAGCATCCGGTGTCACCAAAGTCAGCGGCACCATCGTGCGGCTGTTCTCGCCGGAGGGCACGCTTGTCGTAGAAGTCAACGATCCGGGCGTCACTATTCAGGTGGATGGAGAAGCCGTTGTCATCACCGGGGCCGGAGTGAAGGAGATCCGCCTGAAGCCCGGAAGCTACACCGTGGAGGCCCGCAAGGACGGCAAGGTCGTGAGTCGTGAGCTTGTCAGCGTTACCAGCAACGGTCGGCAAGTCGTGCGGATCCTTCAGGAGCCCGCCACGCAAACGACGACGTCAAAAGCCGATGCGGCTTGGGAGAGTTCCGTCGCAAAACTGTCTCCGGAAGAGCAGGTGAAGGCGGTGAGTGCTCGCCTGATGGCACTCAATCCCGGTTTCGACGGTGTTGTCCGGCCGACTTTACTCGATGGCAAAGTGACGGGCCTGCAGATCCTCACCGACGAAGTGGTGAATATCGCCCCTGTGCGCGCGATCAAAGGTTTGACGTGGCTCGATTGCAAAGGCACGTTCCACAGAAAAGGAAAGTTGCAGGACCTGACACCACTTCAGGGGTTGCCTCTGAAATTCCTGGACGTCGCCGAAACGCAGGTCCGGGACCTTTCCCCGTTGAAAGGCATGCCCCTGACAACGTTGAACCTCATGGCCACACAGGTCCAGGATCTTTCTCCGCTCGCGGGCATGCGGATCACCGATTTGAACCTGAGCCTGACGAACGTCGACGATCTGGCATCGCTGAAAGGAATGCCGCTCAAGAAGCTGGAACTCAATGGCTTATTGGTCCGGGAACTGTCGCCGCTCAAGGGCATGCCATTGACCCGACTGTCGGGGCACGACTGCACGGAGATCCGCGACCTGTCACCGCTGGCGGGGATGCCACTGACATTCTTGCATCTGTGGTCCGCCCCGATCATCGATCTGGAACCTTTGAAGGGAATGCCGCTGCGCTTCCTGAGTGTGGGGCATTCCCGCGTACGGGATTTGCGGGCGCTGAAGGGGACGGATCTCACATTCTTGAACCTGACCGGTTGCACTCAGGTGAAGGACCTGGAACCTGTCGCGGACTTGCCGATCAAGACCTTGATCGTCACCGGCACTGGCGTCACCGATGTTAAGCCTCTGCTTGGGCTCCCCCTGGTCGATCTTCGCTTTGACCCGCGAAAAGTGACCGAGAATCTTGAGAAACTCCGCGGCATGAAGAGCCTCGAAACCATCGGCATCGATCACCGCGAGCAATTCTGGCCTGCCGCCGAGTTTTGGACCCGCTACGACAAGGGCGAGTTCAGCAAGTAGAGTCGAAACAATTCTGGCGTGATTCTGCCGCGACGTCGCATTGCTTCTGAGACGAGATCACAGCCTACTGCGTGGTGTCTCGTCACGGGAGCTTTCCATGTCGACGAAATCCTGGATTCGCAACATCTTCACCCGCCCGGTCGCCGCCACGATTCGCAAGAGTCGGCTGGGCATGCTGACGCTGGAGGATCGCACGGTTCCGACCGTTTTCACTCCGACGATCTTCACCGACGGCGGGGCCGGGAGCGGGAGCTTACGGGCCGCCATTATCTCCACCAATCTCAACGTCACCGCCAATTCAGACACCATCAGCCTCAACTCCGGCACCTACACGCTGACGATTTCGAATGCCAGCAGCAAGCAGGAGAACGGCGCCCTGACCGGCGACCTGGATATCACGCAGAAGTCGCACACGGTGATCATTCAGGGCAAAGGGACGACCGGTGCTGGTGCCACGATCATTGATGCCAGCGCCCTGATGGACCGCGTCTTTCATATTGTCAATCCCGGGACTGTCGTGCAGTTCAACAACCTGGTCATCCGGGGCGGTCTGGCTCGAGATAACGGTACGACGGGCGCGGTCGCCGACACGACGGTCGCTTATGGCGGCGGCATTTTCAGTAACGGCGGCACCATCACGTTGAACAACGTGGTTCTCCAGTCCAACACCGTCCGCGGCGGTCTCGCGCTAAATGCGTCCGGCGGCGGTTTGTATTCCAGCGGCGGGTCGCTCACGCTGACGAACTCCACGTTGTCCGCTAATACCGCGGACGGCGGCGAAATCAGCTATGCCACCTTCCCGAGCCCGCACGGGGATGGGCTGGGCGGCGGCCTGGCAGCCTTGAACGCCACGACAACCATCACGAACTCCACCTTCGAGAGTAACATCGCATTCGGCGGCAGTTCACCCGGCACAACCGGAGGCACGACAACCTATCACGGCGGGGGCGAAGGCGGCGGCCTGTACTCCAACGGCGGCTCGGCCACAATCAAGATGAGTACTTTCTCAAGCAATGTGGCGAAGAGCGGTGTCGGAGGCGGACGGACGGGATTCAACGCCACTGATTTTGGAACCGACCCATTCGGCAGCTACATTGCCGATTTGCTTCAGGGCAATGGTACTGGAGGAGGTGTGTTCGTACGCGGCAGTACGACTCTCATTCAAGCTAGCACCTTTGCCAACAATCAAGCGGTGTCGACGTCAACCAGTGGCAATCCCGTTGCCCGCGGCGGCGCGGTGTTCAGCAGCGGCGGAGTCACCACCATTGAAGCGAGTACTCTCGCAAACAACAGCGCGGTCAACAATCATACGGGGAACGGCGGGAGTGTGATCCTCAGTACGTCCGACGGCCTCGGTGGGAATCTGGCTGTGGGACCGACAATTACCTACGCGCCATCATCTGGCAAGATCGACAACTCCGGTTCGGCAAAGCTCTCCAGCAACATCATCCTCAGCGGCAATGGAGGCAACCTCACCCTTCAGGGTAACGCGACGTGGACTGGTAGCAGCAATGTGATCCCGGTCGGCGGTAGCGGGCTCACCGGCACGATCGTCGCGGACCCCATGCTCTCGCCACTGGGCAATTACGGCGGGCCGACCCAGACCCTGGCCCTGCTCCCCGGCAGCCCCGCACTCAGTGGCGGATTGGCCGTTTCGGGCCTGACGACCGACCAGCGAGGTGTGGCCCGGACCTCACCCATCGACATCGGCGCCTTCCAGAGCCGGGGATTCACAGTCACCGTGAGCGGAGGAAACAGCCAGTCAGCGTTTCTCAACACCGCATTTGCCACACCTTTGAAGGTCACGGTTTCCAGTGCCTTCGCGGAGCCCGTGGTCGGCGGCAAAGTGAACTTCGTCAACAGCCCCTCCACGGTAATTGCCGCGGCAAACTTCAATAACTCAACCGTGACCATCGCCGCCGACGCATCGGCCACGGCACCAGGCTTGCCATCCGCCAATTCGATTACCGGCACCTACAAATCCCTGACCGCGACGACCACCCGTTCCAACACTGCTGTTTTTACACTCACAAATCTCCCCAGCCCAACTGTCGTCACCATTAGCAGCATGAGCGACAGCCTGGCACCTGGAAGCCTGCGGAGTGCGATCATCGCCATGAATGCTGATCCGGGCACGGCAACGAAAATAATCGAGCTTCAGGCTGGTACTTTTTCCCTTTCACTCCCGGGGAATGATGACTCGGCGAACAGCGGTGACCTGGATATCACCAGCACAGCCCATTCGCTGATCATCCGTGGGAAAGGAACCACCGGTGCCAACGCGACGATTATTGATGCCAGCCTGCTCAACGACCGTGTCTTTCACATCGTGAATCCCGGCACGATCGTGCAGTTTGAAAACCTCGTGATCAAAGGCGGCAAGATCACAGGCACCGGGCCCGGCGGTGGCGGGATCTTCAACAACGGCGGCAATGTCACCATCTCGAACGTCGTGTTTGATTCCAACTCGGCAATTGGCAATCAGGGGAAAGCGACAATCTCAGGCAGTGTCCCGATCACTGGATTCCCCGGATTCAATGGCCAGGGAGGAGCACTTTTCGCGAGTGCAGGATCTGTGATGTCGATCTCTGATACGACGTTTTCGTCGAACAGCACCAAAGGCGGCGAATCCGGATTTGTATTCGACACAGGCAATGCGTTGGTCACGGCCGGCCAGGGGGGTGCCGGGCAGGGTGGTGCCGTGTTTGCAGACGGCGCAACCATCACGTTTATCAACTCTACCTTCTCTGCCAATGGAGTAACTGGCGGCGCTTCGAGAGCACTCAATTTCCTGGATGCTCCAGTGAATGGTGGTGCGGGCGGCGATGCCCACGGAGGCGCAATCTTTGCCCGCAATGGTGCACTGACAATCATCAACAGCACGTTCTCCGCCAATTCTGCTCAGGCGGGGAACGCATCCAATGGCTATGGCTATTTTCAGACGGCAACTAGCGGCGGAAACGGCGGAAACGGCCTGGGCGGCGCGGTCGCGAGTGAAAATCAGTCGCTCATCATCACGAACAGCACACTCTTCAACAACACGACCCTGGCGGGCACAAAAGGTCTTGGCGATGGTACGGCCTATAGTCTGAACGGAAACATTGTGATCGTTCCCCCAGGGCCTGATGGTGCCGCGGGTAACGCCCAGGGCGGCGGCGTGTCCATCATCGGCTCGGGAACAATCAACAACACGATCGTGGCCGGCAGTATCGGCGGTGACATCGCGCAGAGTGGCGGTACCCTCAGCGGTGGTTTCAACCTGATCCAGGACGGCAGCGGTGGACTCGCCAACACGATCAAAGCCAACCCGTTGCTGGGCCCACTCACCAACAATGGAGGACCGACCGCCACGTTTGCCCTTCTGCCCGGCAGCCCCGCAATCAACGCTGGCAGCAATGCACTGATTCCTGCCGGCGTCACGACCGATGCTCGCGGCCTGCCTCGCACTTACAACACAACGATCGATATCGGAGCCGTTGAGATCGTCGGATTCACGGCACTCTCGAGCACGACCATTGCCTATGGCACTGCGACGACAAAACTCACGGGCCACATCGGCACGGGCACCACGATTCCCGTCGGGGCGAGCATCGGAATCACTCTCAACGCCGTCTCCCAAAACGCCACAGTCGAAAGCAGTGGCAACTTCACCACGACATTCAACACGGCTACCCTGGCTGCGAACAAGTACGTCGTCACTTACGCTTTCGCCGGGATCGCAGGTTTTCCCGCCGCGACCGACACCAGTACAACTTTGACCGTCAATCCGCTTCCGCCGACAACGGTGACTTTGGTCACTGTCAACGCAGGTAACACGCAGCGCTCACGGATCACGCAGGTGACGGTGAATTTCTCCGCACCGGTCGACGCCGCGACACTCACCACGCTCGGTGCGATCAAGTTCACACGCACCACAGCCACAACCACTGGCATCGTCGGCACGGTCGTGCAAACGGGTGCGAGTGGTGTCAATGGCCGAATTCAAGTCGCTCCAATGAACGGAATGGTGGCCTCCGTGACACTGACCTTTGACAATGCCAGCGGTTCGGCATCAAGCGCCGGCGTGGAGAGCGGTTCGCTGGCCGACGGTCGTTGGCAATTGGCGATTCCGTTGCTTTCATACCAAAGCAATCTGAATGATCCTTCGCTCTACCGGCTTTTCGGCGACGCCGACGGTAACCACACGGTCGACGCGGCGGACTTTTCCTTATTCGGCAGCGTCTTCGGCTCCAGCGCCGCTGGCTCGCGATTCGATGCGGATGGCAATGGAACTATTGACAGCAGTGATTTCGCTCAATTTGGAAGCCGCTTCGGCGTTACACTTTGAACTCGATGATCAGGACAAATGTCATGAAGCCGCGCCGTACCGATGTCTGCCGATCCGTGGATCCATAACGAAGTCGATGCCTTTGGCGTCAAAGGCGGCGTCAGCAAAATGAGTATCGACCGCATCAACTCAGTGTCTCCTCGCTCACTGTGCTTCCGGCTCACAAGCTCGTTTGCGAATCTCCCTCAGAACGATTTCGTGGAGAGCGTCGACAGCATCCTCGGAACGGTCGTGATTCACGAACGCCTCGGGCGGAGCAACGCCGTAGTAGTTGGGTCCGTAAATCAGACCGAGAGATGGTGAGCAAATCCAATGGTGGATACTTGAACGCAAGTGATTCCAGGCGTCGCGGATTATGATCTTTTCGACAGGATGTTGTTGGCACACTCGCGGAGCACATTTCAGCAGCACCACCACTGGAGCTTCCAGTTCTGCGATAAACCCACGCTCATATTTCACAAGAATATCGAGTGTTGCTACTTTATGGAGACCACTTGTGATGCTCAGCAGGATGAAGGTTTCGGTGTTAGGAAAACTCAACACGTTCGCAGGCATCAATTCCGATTCTTTTCGCCGAAGCTCTTTCCAACAGTTCGGGCAAGCCGCGGTCTTTTGCCGTGATGAGGTCTTGTAGTGGTCGCAGGCGGGATCACGATCGTTCCTTCGACTTGCAAGTTCACACTGGACGCGAATGAATTGTGCCTCCTTGAGATCCCCCGGATTTCCCCGTTCCTCGAGTGCGTCGGCGTAAACCAGCCGAGGCAAGTCGTCTTGCGGAGCGGCAAGCACGGACTTAAGCAAACTGCTGATGTCAAACTCTGCTGTCATTGGCAGGCAACCGTGAACTTGATTACTTAGCATAGAGATATGCCTATGCAACAGGCTCGCCAGTGGTCGCTGCTTTCAAGGCTGCCAAATGGAAAGGAGCCGGTTCTACAACACATCCAACTGCGTACGGTTCATCGAGGCAAGCAATCGAGCGGAGCAGCGTGAATGGTTGTGAGTTGTGGCAGACTGATGGCCAACCGGCATCCAGACTGGCTCTCAAGCCATCATCGCCCCGTAGTTGTTTGGACTTGAGCGTCTGAAAAGTGGCTCTTCGCGTCCTATGGTGGGTGAATATGCCCCCATTTCGTCGATTTGTGCCGTGATTTCCAGTCGTTTTTGACTTTTCACGGGCCTCTTTTTCGGCCATGATCGCAGTATGGCTCCCGCACACTCCCTCCTCGACCT
>JBGSSZ010000154.1:0-10480 GCA_041736785.1 Limnoglobus sp. | reverse complement strand
GAGATCCTGGTCTCGCAAAGCTGGCCGGCGGCCGGGCTGCCCGCGGTGGTGCGTTACACCGCGGAACACGCGATCAGCCTCGCGTCCCTTTGGGGCCGGCCAGTCGGCTGCCTCTCCGATGACGACGGGCGCCTGATCGTGCTCCTCTCCAACGCGACCCTGCTTACCCGACCCATCCATTTGACCGACATTCCGCTCGAGAGTTTCAGCAGCATCCGTATCGTACTCGGCCTCGATCTCGACGGGCCCGCTTGGCCCCCACTGACTGTGCAGACCGGGCTGAGCTTCTCGGCAGTCGATACCGTCGAGCTTCAGGTACTCGACCCATTGTCGGCACGTGTGGTCAAATCGAAATCGCCCGCGATCCCCGCACCCGCCGCCGTGACCATCTCTCCCAGGGAAGTTCGCTCACTATTGAAGCTTAATGCCTCTTGCGATTTCGCTTGGAGCTCGCCATACGTAAGCGTGCGGGGCCGATCGGGCTACGTCACTTTTTCTTCACTTTTCCTGCTCGCAGTAGAACCGTGTAAACAGTGCCAAAGTCTATGTGCAGCTTCCCGCTGATCTCTTTGATTGACTCACCTCTGTCGTGCAGTTCTAAGATTGTCTCGTGGTACACACCGGTCACTGGGCAGGTGGTACGGCGAGGTACCTTCAAATGGACCAGAACGCGGCGGATTGCGCTAGGTTTAATACCTAGCGAGGATGCGATTCCTGCCTGAGACTCACCCGCCCGATACCGTCGGGCGATCTCGCACTCAGTTTCGTCACTTAAAACGACGGGTTGATATGAAGCCTGAACGGTGAAAAAGAAGGTTGCAGAAATGAGATGGAATTGTGCGCTGCCCGTGCGGCTTCCTCGGCGACATCAAACGCGCTTGCAAGTGCAACCCCATGCAAGTCGAGAAATATCTTGGCCGACTCAGCGGGCCGCTGCTCGACCGCATCGATCTGCATGTCGAGGTGCCCAGTGTGCCGTATGAGGAGTTGGCGAAGATCAGCGACGGCACCAGCAGCACCGTGATGCGGGAGCAGGTGAATCGGGCCCGGGCGGCACAGATGCAGCGGTTTCAAGCGAAGGGCGGCGGGCTGAACAGCCGCATGATGCCGCGGGAGCTTCGCAAGTACGCCGCTCCCGATAAACAGGGCCGTGCGTTGCTGGAGCAGGCGATGAATGATCTTGGCTTGAGTGCCCGTGCTCACGACCGCATTCTGCGTGTGGCCCGCACTATCGCCGATCTCGACGGCAGCCCGGCCATGACCGACGCCCACATCGCCGAGAGCATCGGCTACCGCACTCTCGACCGCAAGCTCTGGAACAAGTAACCAGTCATCCCATGAACTGGTTACCGCAGGCTTTAGCCTGCGGCTACCGGTATGTGAATGTGAGAGAGAAACGTCTCACTTCCGGCGGCGGGCCATGAACAGCACGCCGGCACCGAGCAACACCAGGGATGCCGGCTCCGGAACGGGATCGACTGTGAAGGCACTGTAATTGTCGACCGTCAAAGTGGCGGCGTTGCCGGCACTCCCCTGCCGCAGTGCCAACGCACCGATCGTGGTGGCATCGGTGCCGATTGTGGTGGCTGCGATGTAGGCCGTGTCGCCGCTGCCGTCCATGGTCGTCGGATTGACATACAAGGCACCAGTGTCGTTGGCGGCTCCAGCTACGAAATCGTAGCGGACGAGGAGATTGATCGTCGTGTTAAAAGGTAGATCTTCAGTGCCGTAGTTCACTGCGGTTCCGGAACTCGTACCGAGCGCGAGTGAAAAGAAATTGCCATCGACGGAGCGGATGTAGGTTCGCGCATAGAAGTTGGAAGTACCACCATCAGTGAAGTGGAGTGCGTAGTCGCCGTTGGCCTGAGCCGCGCTGACATTGACATCGACTGAGAAATAAACACTGCCGCTGGTGACAGTGGCGGCGTCGTTAAAGACTCGGCGAACATCCTGCCCGTTGTTCGTCATGGCGACGTTGCCATTCGTCTCCACATTCGCCACCTGCAGCGGGTTCACTGTGCTGTTGGTGAGGACCCAGCCATCCTGGCCGACGAGTGCACCATTTGCATAAGTGGGTGCATTGAAATTCGTCGTGTACAAATCGGCGGCCACAGCGGACTGACTCGTGCAGCAAGCTGCAACGGTCCAGAGTGCGAAAACGGTTCTCGACATCGGTGTGCTCCCAAGTGCGGATCTGTCATTGGCGTGATCGACTGGAATCCAGAGCGACGGGAGAGCTCGCAGAGTAGATGCCGTGTTGACGTGTGCCTATGAGTTTCAAAGATGAAAAGTTATTGGCGAGTCTGCCCCAGTCAAGGAATATTGGGGCAATACATCGGATCTTCATAAGCACCCGGACTCAAATGAACCGCACCGCATGCACGGGCGGCAGTCGTGCGTCGAGCAGGGTCCACGAGTCGCCGCCGGTGTCGCTGGTCCAGACGCCGCCGGTCGTGCTGCCCATCGCCAGACGGTCGCCGGTCGAGTCGATCGCCATGGCATGACGGTAAACGATGTCATAGGCCGGCTCGCTCGGCAGCCCTTTCGTGATCACTTCAAAGGTCTTGCCGCCGTCGCGGGTGTGGCTCACCACAAACTTGCCATCCACCGGCACACGGCATTCGTCCTTCACGCCCGGCACAAACCACGCTCGCTGCCCGTCCTGCGGATGCACCACCACGGCAAAACCAAACACGCTCGGCTTCGCATGGGGCAGCTCCGTAAACGTCTTCGCCGCATCCGTGCTCACAAAAATACCATTATGATGCTGAATCCAGATCTGATCCGGATCAGCAGGGCACTGCACCATGATGTGGGCATCCTGACTGACTGTGCTGTACTGCTGGTCGGGTGGCATGAAGTCGGCGCGAAGGCCCTGGCCGTGCAGTTCCCAGCTGGCACCGTCGTCGTAGCTCGTCCAGACCCCGCCGCAACTCACGGCGACGCGGATGATCTTCGGGTCGCGGGGATCGATGCAGATCGAGTGCAGGCCCGGCTGATCGGCTCCGCCGCCGAACCAGAACTGCCGCTCGGGCACGTTCCAGAGGCTTTCGACGAGTTGCCAGGTCTGACCGAGGTCGTCGCTTCGGAAGAGTCCGCCGGGGAGCGTGCCGCACCAGAGTCGCCCCGGCTGCGAGACGTGGCCCGGCTCGAGTGCCCAGATCAGCTTGAGCTTGGCGTCCTGCGAGTCTTTGCCGTCGAAGGTGCTGAACTTGGCTCCGTCTGGATACGCCGGCACTCCGCACTCGGTCCAAGTCGCGCCGCGGTCCTTGCTGGCCTTGAGCTTCACGCCGAAGTGGCCGAGGTTGAGAGCCGCATACCAGGTACCGTCGCGGGGATCGACCATCGCCAGCGTGACGTTCTCGCCAATGAAGCTGGGATCGTCCATCATCCAGCCCGTGCCGTTGCGACTGACGGGGAAGAGTCCTTTCTTCGTCGAGACCAGGAATCGATCACTCACAGCATACCTCCGGACAGGGCCTGAAAGAGATAGAGTTCGCTGTCGGCGTTGAGAGCCGTGGCGAGTGTGGTTTTATCGCGCACCGGTTCGCCATCGACGTAGGCCACCACATGATGCCGCAGCGTGCCGTGCTCGTCGACGACGTAGCCCCGCAGCACGGGATGGATCACGAAGAGTGCGTCGAGTGCCTCACGCACTGTGCTGGCGGTGACCGTGATTGCGACCTCGGCCACGTTGTGCCCCGGACTGGCGGTGAGCCAGCGTGCGAGAGCGGGAGCAATGACGACACGAGCCATGCTGTGTGTTAAATTAAAAGCACTCTCTCAAAGCCGCTAAGGCGCAAAGAAAAGCATAAAATGTTTTTGTCTTCTTTTGCGGCTTTGCGAGAGTTCTTCTTTCTGGAGCGTGACTGATGCGTCCATTCCTTGTCGTGCTGCTTTGTGCGGCGTGGGTCCATGCTCAAGTGCCGCCCGAGAAGGTGCTGGCCACCATGAAAGCCGGCGATGGCTTGCAGGTCGAGCTTTTCGCTGCGGAGCCGATGGTGGTGAACCCCACCAACATGGACATCGATCCGCTCGGCCGCGTCTGGATCACTGAAGCGGTGAACTACCGCTGCAAGATGTTCAAGAAGCCCCTGAACCGATCCGAAGGGGACCGCATCGTCATCCTCACCGACAAAGACGGCGACGGCAAAGCCGATGAGAGCACCGTCTTCTATCAGGGTCCCGAACTGTACGGCCCATTGGGTATTTGCATCATCCCATTTAACCGCGACGCGAAGCGGAGCGCGCTGGGCTACCGCGTCCTCGTCAGCCAATCCCCCGACATCCTCGAATTCTGGGACCGCGACGGCGATGGCAAAGCCGACGGCCCGCCCAGCAAATTCCTCTCCGGATTCGGCGGCTACGATCACGATCACGGTGTCCACTCCATTCAGGTCGGGCCCGACGGCAAGTTCTACTTCACCGTCGGCGATCAGGGCTTCAAGAACCTCAAGTCCAGCGACGGCAAAAAAACCTTCACACAGAACCGCGCCACCATGCAGGCCGGCACCGTCTGGCGCTGCGATCCCGATGGCAAAAACCTCGAAATGCTCGCCCACAACTTCCGCAACCCCTACGAGGCCTGCGTCGACAGCTTCGGCGAAATCTGGCTCTCCGACAACGACGACGACGGCAACCAGCAGACGCGCATCTGCCACGTGATGCCCGGCGGCAACTACGGCTACTGGCCCCGCGGCGACGGCGAAAGCCACTGGCACGAGGAACAGCCCGGCATCGTCCCCAAGACCCTCCGCACCGGCTTCGGCAGCCCCTGCGGCATCACCTGCTATGAGGGCGCATTGCTGCCGGAGAAGTTCCGCGGCCAACTCATCCACGCCGACGCCGGCCCGCGCGAAATTCGAGCCTTCCACAAGAAGCCTAAGGGCGCCGGCTACGAACTCGACAAAACGCTGATGCTAACGAGCACGGACAACTGGTTCCGCCCGAGCGATGTGTGCGTGGCTCCGGACGGGAGTGTGTTCGTCTGCGACTGGTACGACCCCGGCGTCGGCGGCCACGGCATGGGGGATACGACCAGGGGCCGCGTCTATCGCATCACGCCAGCGGGGCATAACGGATATAAGAATCCACAGTTAACGATTCACGAAACCAAATTCGTCGAAGGATTAAGTTCGCCCTGTCAGTCCACAAGAAGCATGGCATTCTACAAGCTCAATAATCTTGTAATAACGCTAGCTGTGGCAACTAAAGCGCTCATGGATGCAAAAGACGAGCCCACGAAAGAAAAATTTTTGAATGATCCGAAAATCAAGGAAGCGAGCAACGCATTGCACGACAATGCGGAAAGTTTCGCAGTCAATGGCAATGGCGACAGACTCGATCTCATAGCTAGACTCATTTGGGCTACCTGCGCTTCGAATAGAAAGCACTGGAACAACTCCCCATTCTTTAACGTGAATGGCTGGGTTGATGTTTGGGCGGATGATAAATCGAGGAATGGACAAATTCTGTTGACATTGTTGCGAATCGACCGCAATTTGGGAGACAACGATTTTTTCCACAACGCACGATATAGCCTTTATCCAATATACCAGACTGGCAATAACAACCTCCCTAATAATTCGCTTGAGGCCATCACGCGCGATCCAAAACTGTTTGTGACCGCTTTCGGACCCTCTGTCGCTGCGCGTCGCGAATTATTGATGACGCTCAGAACGTTGGAGATGGACTTTGCAAAACCAGTCTTGACCGCCCTTGTAAAAGAATACGACGGCCAAGACCGCTACTACCTCGCCGCTCTCAACATCGCCTGCGGCACCGATCCGGCCCGGCGGGACGCGATCCTCGCCGACTTCGACAAGCATTTCCCGGAGTGGAACGACAAGGTCGCGGAACTCGTCTTCGAACTGAGGCCCAAGGTGATGATGCCGAAGCTCGACGGGCTCCTGAAAGACGCCAAGCTCACCGACAAGCAGAAAGGCCGCATCGTCGACATCCTCGCCACCGAGCCGGGCACGAACGCGGGTAAGTCGCTGCTCGCGATCCTGACCAGCAACCAATCGCCACAAGTGAAGGCGAAGGTGATCGACATGCTGAAGCTGTATTTGCCGACGAAATGGAGTGCTTTGAAGAAGTCGCCAGAGTTGAAGGAGGTGACTGCGAAACTCATGTCGAACCAATCACAAATAGTGACCGGGATCGGACTCGCTGCAATCACACATGACCAGACGCAGCTTCCTGCAATCTTGAGGTTGGCTAAAATGTATAAGACGGAGTCAACAGAACGGAAGGCAGCAATTTCGGCACTGGGTGAGTTTCGCGATACGAGTACATTGCGAGAAATCATGTGCATACGGAACGATCCCTTCGCTCCTCAGGCGGCGATGCTGCTTGGCCAAATTGCAAACGTCTCGAAACCTGACGATGAGGCAAAATTCGCCTTGGATTATCTCATCAGGAAAATCGAGAAGAATGATGATGAGGCCAAAGAACTGACTGATGCAATTCTTGCCTCGCTGGCCGGTTCGAAAGCCGGAAGCCAGTTCTTGCTCAAACGACATGCGGAGGGCGATCTGCGTAGCGAGCTTGTGCCCGAGGCGGGCCGACTTGTGCGGAATAGTCCGTTTCAGAGCATCCGCAACAAGGCACTGATCCTGTTCCCCGCGGTTGCGAAGCTGGATCTCAAGACGCTGCCGAGCCCGGCGGAGTTGGCCAAGCACAAGGGCGACGTCAAAGCGGGCCGAGTCGTGTTCCTCGCCAGCTTCAAGGGCGAGGCTCAGTGCATGAAGTGCCACACAGTCCACAAGGAGGGCGGCGCGATCGGGCCGGACCTCTCCGCGATCGGCAAGAAAGCCAGCCGCGAGAATCTGTACGAGAGCATCCTGCAGCCGTCGAAGGCGATCGCGGATCAGTTCGTGACCTGGAAAGTGGAGACCGACGATGGTGCGACTGCGACCGGGTTGCTAGTGAAGGAGTCGCCGACCGAGATCGTCATCCGCGACGCCAACGGCAAGGACTACACGATTGCGGTCAAGAGCATCGAGAAGAAGACCAAGACGCCGACGAGCCTGATGGCCGACGACACGGCCAAGGCCCTGACGGAGCAGGAACTGGTGGATCTGGTGGAGTATTTGTTTACGCTGAAGGAGTGAGCCGCCGTTCCTAGCGATCGTGCCGATTCTTCGCCTGCACCGGGGTGCGGGTGCGGGTCATCCACGCCGCGAGCCCGGCACCGGGGTCATCTCAATGGGAGAATGCACTTGAGAGATTCCCGCGTGATTTCTGGAGAACGCTGGCAATGCCGGATTCGCAACCGGATCAACTTCCAAGCCGTTGGGACAGCGCAGCGGTCGTGTCGCTGGTGCTCGGGGGAGCTGTGGCCCTTGCGCTCGCCACGCACGGCCGCGAGTCGGCGTTTGGCCCGCTGGTGGACGAGCAGATCGCTCCGCTGGCGACAGCGCTCGGCTACGCACTCGTGCCGCTGATGCTCGGCTGGCTGGCCATCACGGTCCTCTACATCCGTCGTGTCAGCATCGCCCGCATGCTTGCTCACACCCTTGGCTGGTGCGCACTCACGACCGTGAGCGCGATCGTGCTCGATCACACGACCCTGCCCCGCATCAGCGGCTACGGGCCGGGCGGCTCGGTCGGTGCCTATCTTCGCTTCGCGCTGGCGGATCGGTTCTCGGCGTTCGCCATCGGTATTCTTCTCGGCGGCGTGACGCTCTTCGGGCTGTCGCTCATCGCACCGCGGATGGTGCGCCGTGCGAGTCGGGGCATGATGCTGCTGGTGCGGTTGCTGGCGAGGGTGAAGCTGCCGCAGCGACGGCCGCGGGAGGAGCCGATCCTGCTCAAGTTGCACGAAGCCGCACCGCGTGAAGCGGTGGTGATCACGCACACCCCGCCGCCGCCAGCGGTGCTGAAGATCCACGACGCGATGCAGGAGACGCTGCCGGACGCGCCGAGCCCGGTGAACTTCGAGCTTCCGCCGCTGAGTCTCCTGAACGATCCCGATCCTGCCCCGGAGGCGGACAAGGAAGTGCTGCTCCGCGAGCGGGCCACACTGCTGGAGAAGACCTTCGCGGACTTTGGCATCAATGTGAAAGTGGTCGGCATCCACACCGGCCCGGTGATCACGCAGTACGAGATCGCACTCGAGACCGGTCTGCGGCTGAACAAAGTGACGACGCTCTCTGACGACATTGCGCTGAATTTGAAGGTGCCGGCAGTGCGGATCGTGGCCCCATTGCCGGGGCGGAACACGGTGGGCATCGAGGTGCCGAACGAGCATCGGCAGAGCGTGCGATTGAAGGAACTGATCACGACGACGACGGCGAAGGCGGCGAAGTTCAAGCTGCCGGTGTTCGTGGGCAAGGACGTGGAGGGACGTGCGCTGGTCTACGACCTGGCGAGCATGCCGCACTTGCTGATCGCCGGTCGCACAGGCACGGGCAAGAGCGTCTGCCTGAACTCGATTATTCTCAGTCTGCTCTACAGCCGCACGCCGGACGAGTGCCGGCTGATCATGATCGATCCGAAGATGGTCGAGCTCAGCGAGTATGGCAAGATCCCGCACCTGATGCACCCGGTGGTGACGAAGCCGGAGAAAGCCGAGGCGATCCTGGCGTGGGCGGTGGACAAGATGGAGGAACGCTACGGCTTCCTGAGCCGGGCCCGTGTACGGAATGTCGCCGCGTGGAATGAACTCTCGCATGAGGATGTCGTCCAGCGCATCAACCCCGCCAGCGAGGATGAACGGCAGCAGATCCCCTATCGCTTCCCGTACATCGTCATCATCATCGACGAAGTCGGCGACCTGCTGATGAGCATGAAAAAGGAAGTGGAGACGCACATCATCCGGCTGGCGCAGAAGTCGCGGGCAGCGGGGATTCACGTGATCCTGGCGACGCAGAAGCCGACCGTGGACGTGATCACCGGACTGATCAAATCGAACATGCCCGCCCGCATCTGCTTTCAGGTGGCGAGCCGGGCCGACAGCATGGTGGTGCTCGACGAGAAAGGTGCCGACAAGCTGCTGGGTGCCGGCGACATGCTGTTCCTGCAGCCCGCGAGCAGCAGCATTCTGCGGGCTCAGGGGGCGTATGTGGATGACCGCGAGATCGAGCGCACCGTGGCGCATCTGGAGACCGACGAGCCGAACTACGAGAGTGAACTGCTGAATCTGAAAGCGAAGACCGGCGAAGGCGGTGCCGATCTGGGCGAGAAGCTTCGCAGCCGGGATGACATGTACGAGCAGGCGGTGGAAGTCGTGATCCGCGAGCAGCGGGGCAGCACATCGCTGCTGCAGCGGGCACTGGGCATTGGCTACGGTCGCGCCAGTCGGCTGATCGACTTTATGGCCGAAGATGGCATTGTTGGTGCGTACAACGGTTCGAGTGCCCGCGATGTGCTGGTGAGTGCCGATGAATGGAGTGCCCGCGGCGCGGCTGTCAGTCACTGATCGCGAAGCGGTAGAGCATCTCGGCTGCGGCATCCACTTCAGCCAGCGACACCCATTCATCGTGCGTGTGAGCCTGGGCGATGCTCCCCGGGCCGAAGACCACGCTGGGGATGCCCGCCTCTGCGAGCGAGGAGGCATCGGTGCCGTACGGCACGGACTCGAGCTTCGGCGAACCGATCGCGGTGATCAGCTTCCGCAAGATCGCATGATCCGCAGCGACCTCCGGCAGCGGTGGACAGTGAAAAGTAGGCACGCACGCCACGGCGAAATCGAAGCCCTGCGTGGCGATCATCGCTTCGAAGTCCGCCAGCGCCGTCGCGGCACTCTCGCCCGGATGGAGCCGACGATCCACTTCAATTCGGCAGCGGTCCGGCACCGTGTTCGCTGAGACGCCCCCCTGCACGACGCCCACGCTGATGGTCACCTGCTGTGCGTAGGCTTCGATCGCCGCGATGACTTTCGCCATGCGGTAGACGGCGCTGACGCCATCGCCGGGACGCGAACTGTGGCAGGCCACGCCGTCGGTCTCGCAGGTCCAGCGGGCGACGCCCATGTGCTGCGTGACGATGTTCAGGTTCGTCGGCTCCGCGACCACGGCGAAATCGAAGTCGAGCTTTTCAGCGACCAGGCTCTGCACGCCGAGAAAGGTGTGCTCCTCGTCGATGCAGAACGCGAGAGTGACCCGTGCCGCGATGGGCGGGTTTTCGGCGTGCAGCCGCAGGAACGCGGCGAGCATGGCGGTTCCGCCTCCTTTGACGTCGCAGGCTCCGCGGCCGGAGAGTTTGCCGTCGGCGATGCTGGCCGCGAATGGGTCGATGCTCATGCCGTCGACGGGGACGGTATCGGTGTGGGCTTCAAAGAGCAGATGCCGCGTCGGCTGTGCGGGGGTGAAGGTGGCGATGAGGTTGGGCCGCTGGGGAGCGATCAGCACGCGGCGATGGGGGATGTTGTGCTGTGTGAGGATGGCAGCAATGAAGTCGACGACACGATGCTCGTGGAGGGTGTCAGGATCGATGTCGGTGCGGCCCATGGGATTGACGGAGGGGATGCGGACCA
>JBGSSZ010000146.1:0-16596 GCA_041736785.1 Limnoglobus sp. | reverse complement strand
GTGGGTGGAGACGCGGAAAAGTTCGTCGAGGTGACGGACTTCCTTGTCAGGCAAGGCAATACGAATCATGGGCCGATCCTCGGCAGGGGTCAGAATCCTCCGATGAGATATTAGACAATGTCAGCTGGGTTGTGTATCAGAAGAGCATAGCAGGTTCGCGGCTCGCCGTCGCGTCCAACAAATGCCGAGGTGTGCCTCTGAATGTGAGCAAGAGCCTGGCAGCCGCCAGTGTTGGGCTGATCCAGGCTCACTCCCACGACGTCACTTGGCCATCGTCGGGCACGCAGAGATTCCACCACGCGGGCTGACTGATGTGTTTGCCGAGGATGCGGACACTGCCATCGCCGACGCCGCTGACCATTCCGGACGGATGTGCGGTATTCGCTCTTTGCCAATCGGACTGTGATTGCGGGACGCCAAACTGTGGTATTTCCTGTGAAATAGCCGCAAATTGCGTGCCCCGTAATCCAGGTCCAGAACTCCATTCATTCTCTGCTGCAGGGTGTGTGCCGCTGGGCAATGCATAGCGTTCCGCGAGAAACAACGTATTCGACAAGCCATCCGGTACATTGCTAATGAGGTACTTGGAATGATAACCCATTCCAGGGTTGGTTCCCGTTCCGAACATCTGAAAGTTTGGCGCATAGCTTCCATTGCCTCGGCCATGGCTACATTTGAAGCCCGGGCAGGAAACATCAGAAGGGCACCCAATACCTGGCATGACATGGAAACTCAGATCACCGGGAGCTCGATTCAAATTATCCAGCTCGATGTGCGGCAGAGTCGAAACGAACCAGGACTCATTGCGTCCATTCGCAGCAATATACAGCTTTGGCAATTTTCCGTTATGCACGCTGGAGTAACTGTGACTGGCTAGCACCAACTGCTTCATCTGATTCGCGCACTTGGTTCGATTGGCCGCTTCGCGGACTTTTTGGATCGCGGGGAGAAGCATGCCGATCAGAACCGCAATGATGGCGATCACCACCAGCAGTTCAATCAGCGTGAAACCGTATCGTCGAATTGAAGCCATCACAGCCTCACTGGGCAACCGGGTGACGAGCCGATCACTCTCACAGAACAGCATAGCAGGTTCGCTGCTCGCGGTCGCGTCCAACAAGTGCCGGGGTGTGCGCACGAAACTGGATCCCCGCAGCTTGACGAGCGGAGGAATGGGTCTAGAGTGACGAAGGATCAATTACGATTGGCGGGATTGGTATACCGGTCGTGCCCGGCCTTCCCAAGGCCGTGAAACGGGTTCGACTCCCGTATCCCGCTCTTACGCGAGCAGTCCTTTCACCACCTGCCCGTGCACATCCGTCAGGCGGAAATCGCGGCCGGCGTACTTGTAGGTCAGCTTCTCGTGGTCGAGTCCGAGCAGGTGCAGGAATGTCGCGTGCAGGTCGTGCATGTGGACCTTGTCGCGGACGGCATTGTGGCCGAACTCATCAGTTTCACCAAATGCCAGTCCGGGCTTGAAGCCGCCGCCGGCCATCCAGCTCGTGAACCCCATCGGATTGTGATCGCGACCGGTACCATTCTTTTCCGCGTACGGCGTGCGGCCAAACTCGCCGCCCCACCAGACAATCGTGTCGTCGAGCAGACCTCGTTGCTTGAGATCCGCCAGCAGCCCAGCGATTGGCTTGTCGCAGGCCTTGGCATGATCGGCATGCTTCGGCAGATTCGAGTGCTGGTCCCACGCCGGATTCGCGGTGTTGTCGCCGTAGGTCACCTGGATGAACCGCACGTTGTTCTCCGCGAGTCGCCGGGCCATCAGGCACTGCCGCCCAAACGTATCCGTCGCTTTCTCTCCGATGCCATACAGTGCTTTTGTCGCGGCCGTTTCCCGACTCAGGTCGAGCACGTCCGGTGCGTTGTTCTGCATGCGCCAGCCGAGTTCGTAGCTCTCGGCGATGGCTTCGAGTTCGCTGTCGCCGGGCCGCTGACGGAGTTGCTCGGCGTGCAGGTCTTTGAGCAGATCGAAACGGCTCCGGGCATCCTCAACCGCCAACGGACTGATGAGGTTCTTGATGGTGCTCTCCGCCGCCGTGCCGCCGGCTTTGCCGAGTGCGGTCCCCTGATAGACCGCGGGCAGGAAGGCATTACCGTAGTTGCGAGCACCGCCGTTGCCGCTGGACGGGGCGATGCTGACGAAGCCTGGGAGGTTGTGGTTTTGGCTGCCGAGTCCGTAGAGCACCCACGAACCAAAGCTGGGCCGCACGAAACTGGTGCTGCCGCAGTGGAGGAAGAGTGTCGCCGGGCCGTGGGCGACGCCTTCGGTGTGCAGCGAATGCACGAAGGTGAGGTCGTCGACATGCCTGCAGATTTCGGGGAAGAGATCGCTGGCCCAGCGGCCCGATTGACCATGCTGCTTGAATGTCCAGAGCGGCTGCATGACGCGATGGTTGGAGCCTTTGCGGACGCCGCTGTTGGCGATGGCCCGACCGTCTTCGAAGGAGAGTTGCTTGCCGTTCTCCCGGAACAGCGTTGGTTTGTAGTCGAAGGAATCGACGTGGCTGACGCCGCCCTGCATGAAAAGAAAGATGATCCGCTTGGCCCGCGGCTGGTGGTGCGGAACCTTCGCTGCAGACGAAGCACCCTGAGCAAGGCTGGCCAGAGCGAGTGCCCCGAATCCGCAGCCGGAGCGGGTCAGCCAATCACGACGTGAGAGAGTCTGCAGCATGGTGCATCCGGGTCAGTTCAGGTGTCGGAACTCGGCGCTGGCGAAGAGTGCCTGCATCAGTGCGGCCCACGCCGCTTCGGAGTCTTTCCGCGCTGCGATGTATTTCGATGCCACGGCACGTTCGCCCTCTGTCGGCAGTCGGCCCAGCGTCAGTCGATAGGCACGGTTCAGCTTCGCCTCGATGCTCGAAGGCTCATCTTTCAGCAGTCGCTGAGCCGCCGCTTTCGACTGCTCCAGCACAAATACATTGTTCATGAAGTATAGTGCCTGCGGTGCAACAGTGCTGGTGTCGCGGGCGCCCACAACTACGCTCGGCTGCGCGAAGTCGAAAACTTCGAACAGATCGGGCAAGCTGTTGCGGAAGACCGGCAGATAGACACTGCGACGCAGATCGTGCTCCCGGAAGTTGTAGTCGGAGGCCAGCGACGCTGGGTAGGTCGGCCCACCCCGCTCGATGGAAAGCGTGCCGCTCACCGCGATGATTGTGTCTCGCAGGCACTCCGCGTCGAGCCGCTTGCGGTTGGCCCGGCCAAACAGGCGATTTTCCGGATCCGCTTTCACAATCTTTGCGATCGCGTCCTGCACCGTCGCCTGGCGATAGGTGCGACTCAGCACCATCTCACGGATCAGCGTTTTCATGCTCCAGCCCTCAGCCACAAACCTGGCTGCGAGATGATCGAGCAGTGCAGGGTTCGCGGGCAACTCGCCCGTGGTCCCGAAGTTGTCCACCGTGCGAACGATCCCGAAGCCGAACAGCCAGTGCCAAGTGCGGTTGACGATCACACGTGCAGTGAGCGGGTTGCTATCATCGGCGATCCAGTTCGCAAGCTCGACGCGTCCACTGGCTTCCGCCGGGAACTTCGGAATCGTCACGGAGTCGACCACACTCAGCACGCCACGTGGGGCCGTGTCGCCGAGATTGCCGACGCTGCCGCGGATGTGCACCGGGCAGTCTTCGATCGCTTTCTCTTCCTGCGGAGACATCGCCATCAGCCGCTTCGGGCTGGCGGCTTGGAGGGCTCGCAATTCCACTTCGATTGCCGCAACCGACGCGGGATCGGGCTTGGTAGCTTTGCTTTTCTCACTACGCTCCATTGGGACGTAGGTGACGCAATCGGCGGTGACGTGTCCCTTCGTGCCTTCGTTCGAGACGATCACAAAATTCTGCCCCGCCTTCTCGCAGCGGTAGGTGCCCAGCGAAATGAACCGCCCGCCAATCGGCGGCACTCGCTTCATGTCGACGCTGATCTCCTTCTCGCCCTCCGCACTGAACACGGTGACCGGCACCGCGTTCGAGCGACTTTCGCCCGCAATATAAGCGAGCCGGATTTCGTACTGACCCGTCGTGGGTAACTCGGGGGAGAATGTGATCGTCTTCTCACCCTTCTGCGAGTTGTCGTCGTGAGTGTAGCCGTCGCCGACGTAGGTGCGTGTATGTTGCGAGTCTTTCCAGGTGCCGACTTTCTTTGCCGCGGTATCATCGATCGCGATCCCCGGCACATCCTTGAGTGGCAGTGTGCCCTTCACGACTGCTGACGGTTTCCGCTTCGCCGCGGCCAGTTTCGCTTGGAGGACTTTGATCTTCACCTCGGCAGCGGCCACTGCCTGCTCAGCCACGGGGGCCATCGGCAGCGGCCGCTCGATCCACTTGCTCACATTCGCATGTTCCAGACTCTTCGTGTTCCGCAGGATGCCCGCCATGGCGTAGTAATCGCGCGTCGGAATCGGGTCGAATTTGTGATCGTGGCAGCGGGCACAGGTCACGGTTTGCGCGAGGAAGCCTTTGGTGATGACGTCGAGTTGCTCGTCGACCACGTCCATGCGGAGCAGTCGCTTGTCCTGCTCTTCGAGATTGGTGTTGCCCATCATGAGGAATGTCGTGGCGATCATCTGCCGCTGCCGGTCGGCGAGGTCCGCAGCCGGGAGCAAGTCGCCGGCGATTTGCTCGCGAATGAAGCGATTGAACGGCACATCGGCATTGAAGCTCTCGATGACAAAGTCGCGATACCGCCAGCTTTCCTTGAAGATGAAGCCGCGAAGCGTGACCGACTCAGCGAAGCGGGCGATGTCGAGCCAATGCCGTCCCCAGCGCTCGCCGAACGCGGGCGAGGCCAGCAACTTGTCGACAAGCGCGGCATAAGCTTCCGGCGAAGGATCACCCACGAATGCATCCACCTGCTCCGGGCTCGGCGGCAGTCCCGTGAGATCGTAGTAGACGCGGCGGATCAGCGTCGCCTTGTCAGCCTCCGGCGCGGGAGCCAACTGCTTCGCTTCCAACCCCGCGAGCACGAAACGGTCGAGATCCACCGCGGGCCAAGTCCGATCTTTGACCACAGAGATCGCCGGCACTTTCACCGGCTGATACGACCAGAACTGGCGGCCCTGCGCGATGGTGAGCCCAACTTGCCTCTTCGCTGCTGCTGCCGCATTCGGAGCGGGAGCACCCATGGCGATCCACTTCTCGAAGTCGGCGATGGTCGCATCGGGGAGCTTGCCCGCTGGCGGCATCTGAGTGTCGCCCGTGTAGTGCAGCGACTTGAGGAGCAGACTCGCCTTGGCGTTCCCGGGTTGGATCACCGGACCGCTGTCACCGCCGGCCAGGAACGCTTCGCGGGTGTCGAGTTGGAGGCCGCCTTTGAGTTTCTTGGTGTTCGCGGCAGCCGCGGAATGACAGCGGAGGCAGTGTTCCGCGAGTACCGGCCGAATCTGCTTTTCAAAAAACTCGATGCCCTTCGCATCCGGGTCCGCAGCGCGCACGGAGAGTGCGATTGCGAACATCAAACAGCATGCGGCACCTTGACGCATCAGAGAGGTCCAGTCGCAGAGTGGAACGATCGGCGGGTGCTGCGATTTTAGCCGCGATACGGCAGACATGCAAGCTGACCGGCCAGTCGGGTGTCCCTCTCGTTTTGGGTATGCATCGGTAGCCGCAGGCTTTAGCCTGCGGAATGACGCTGACTCCGCAGGCTAAAGCCTGCGGCTACCGGGCTCGTGCTGAAATCTGAAGGTACACCCGGCCAGTCTGCTCTCCGAATGCGATGACTCCGACGCGGGCAGTCATACAATCGCTTCGTCTCGCATTTTTGTTCATGGAGGTCTTGTGATGGCGAAGGGCAACAATGCCAAGAAGAAGGAAGTGAAGAAGCCGAAGAAGGACGCGGTCAAGAAGGCCGACGCGAAGAAGAAGTAGTCCGCGGTTGGCGGCGGGTCGCATCCCGGCCTGCAGCCAACCCTCTCGAATGTCTGATTCACTTCGCCTTGGGATTCTTCATGGGCAATTGGGCACCGACGCCCGTCCGCCATACTTTCATTTCGTTGTGCAGTTTCGCTGTGAATTCCGGATTCTCTGTCGCGAGGTTCTTCGTCTCGCCAACATCGTCTTTCAGGTTGTAGAGTTCGAGCCTGCCGTCCTCGAAGAACTCCACGAGTCGCCAGTCGCCTTTCCTCATCGCCGTGTAGGGCGTGGCCCCACCGGGGTGGTAGTGGGGGTAGTGCCAGTAGATCGCCCGCGGTTCGGGCTTGGCCGCGGTTCCCCTCAGGTCGTCCGCAATGCTCACGCCATCGAAGCGATACCCCGCCGGCACAGGCAAGTCGCAGATCGCCGCGAGCGTGGGAGCGATGTCGATCGTCATCACATCCCGCGAAGTCGTCGTGCCCATCGCCTTGCTCCCTGGCACATAAGCAATGAACGGCACGCGTACGCCTCCTTCGTACGCACTCCCCTTCCCTGCCCGGAACGGTGCGTTGGTCGTGATCGGGTTTTTCGCGCCGCCGATCAGGCCGCCGTTGTCGCTGGTGAAAAGAATGATTGTGTTGTCGTCGAGCTTGAGATCGTGCAATTTGGCCCGAAGCACCCCGACGCTGTCGTCGACGCTCTCCACAAGTGCGGCGTACACCGGGCTCGTCTTGATCCCCAACTTCGCGGCTTTCGCCCGATATTTTGCGATGACTTCAGGCTTCCCCGCCAGCGGTGTATGAACTGCGAAGTGCGGCAGGTACAGGAAAAACGGCTGCTCCCGATTCGACTGCATCCACGCGCACGCTTCCCGCGTCAGCGTGTCAGAGAGGAATTCACCGAGCGGGCCATCTTTCAGCGTGGGGATCTTGAACGGCGAGAAATATGTCGGCGGCTGTCCCTTGTGCGTCCCGCCGATGTTGACATCGAAGCCGTGATGCTCGGGATAATACTCCGGCCCGCCGAGGTGCCATTTGCCGATACTCGCAGTGGCATAGCCCGCGACCTTGAACATCTCTGCGATCGTGTGGGTCTCGCGCGGCAGGTGCATGGTCCAGTCCGGCACGCTCAACTTCGCGTTCGGTCGCTTGTGCCCTTCGATCCAGTCGGTGATATGCAACCGTGCCGGGTATTGCCCCGTGAGCAGTGCGGCCCGTGTCGGCGAGCAAACCGTGCAGGCGGAATATGCCGTGGTGAATCGCAGGCCGTCGCGTGCCAGCTTGTCGATGTGTGGTGTTTCGTAGAACCTGCTGCCCTGACAGCCGAGGTCGGTGTGTCCCAGATCATCTACGAACACGACGATCACATTCGGCTTCTGCGCCGCCAGACAGACCGAAGTCAGACACAGTGCAAGGAGAATTGTTCGCATCGGAACACCTGAGTGTGTTCCGTCACCTTATCGGGATTGGTCTTGATCGCGAACCGTTACTTCGCGTCGAGGGCCCGCAGCTTCTTGGTCAGCCGGCTCTTGAGCCGGGCGGCTTTGTTCTTGTGGATGTAGCCTTTGCCCGCGGCGCGGTCGAGGCTCTGAACTACGGTCTTGGCCTCTTCCGTGCTCTTGGCCACGTCCTTGGCGGCGAGCGCGTCCGTGAGTCCGCGACGCTTCAGCTTCAGAGCCTTGGCGATCGTGCGGTTGTGCTTGCGGCGGGTTTCGCTCTTGCGAAGGCGCTTCTCGGCGCTGGCGGTATGCGGCATCTTTCAAACTCGGAATGCGGATTGCGGAATGCGGAATGAATACCGCCCGAATCCTGGGTAATCGGAACTGGAGTGGATGCTTTGATTCCGCAATCCGAACTCCGCATTCCGCATTTCTGCTAAACGCTCTGAGCGCCGACCTTGTACCGGACGACTTTTTCCGCCGTCAGGCCGTGCTTGGCAAGCAATGCACCGATGGTGGTGTTCGGATACTTCCCGGCGTTGGCCATCTGCTGCTCGAGCAGCACCGTCTCGCCGAACCAGGTCTTCAACTTTCCTTCGGCGATCTTGGCGATGATGTTCTCCGGCTTGCCGGCGTTCTTCGGATCTTCTTTGATCACCGTCATCGCGAAGGTTTTTTCCTTCTCCACCGTCTCGGCCGGCACGTCGGTGCTCTTCAGATACGGCGGGTTGAGAGCCGCCGCGTGGGCACAGACATCCCGCAACACTTCGTCGTTGGCTTTCTCGCCCTTGCACTGAATGAGTACACCGACCGTGCCGTCGTGGTGGATGTAGCTGCCGAAGATTCCGCCTTCGAGTCGCTCGAAGCGATGAGGAACCATCTTCTCGCGGATCACACCGACGACTTCGTCGATGCGGTCCTTCTTCGCGGCGATCAGAGCCGCCACGTCGACGATCTTCTCTTCCACCACGTTCTTGGCGAGATCGTTGACGAGCTTGATGTAGAGGTCGTTCTTGGCGGTGGGTGCGCTTTCGCAGCGCACTTCGAGGATCGCGGCCTTGTCGCCGGCGATGTAGACACCGACGCGGCCCTCGGCGGTCTCGTTGGCTTCGCGCTTCACGCCGGCTTTGGCATTCCAAGTGCGGAGCAGCTCCACGGCCTTGTCCATGTCGCCGCCGCTCTCGGTCAGCGCCTTCTTGCACTCCATCAGCGGTTGGTCGGTCTTTTTGCGAAGCTCGTTCACTGACGCAGCAGAAATCGTGCTCATATCTCGGGTCTCGGGTCTCGGGTCTCGGGTCTCAAACCATTGGGTCTCGGCTCCCGCTCCCGTGTCTTTCCAGACCCGAAACCCGAGACCCGACAGACCCGACTCAGACAGTGACAGGTTCCACGGCCGGCGTGTTCGCCTCCGCGGGAGCCGGGGGGGCTGCCGGGGGCACGACTTGTTTCGGGTTGGTCACCCGCGGCTTCATCATCATCGCCTGCTGCTCCGGCGGCAACGCGGCACGCCCTTCGAGAATCGCGTCCGCCAGCTTCGCCAGCACCACTTCAATGCTGCGAATGCTGTCATCGTTGCCGGGGATCGGCAGATCGACCGGATCGGGATCGCTGTCAGTGTCGATGAGCGCAACCGTGGTCACGCCCATGCGCTTGGCTTCCTTCACCGCAATGTGTTCGCGGTTCGGGCCGACGATCACCAGCACCTCCGGCAGGCGGGTCATCTCGCGGATGCCCAGCAGGTTGCGGCGGATCTTGATGAGCTCACGGCTCAACTGGCTCACCATCTTCTTCGAGTACCGCCGGATTGTCGCCGTGTCCGGAGCCTTTTCGAAGTTCATCTTCCCGGCATCGGTCATCATGTCGGCGATGTACGTCGTCATGTCGTAGCGGGCGGGATTGTCGCCTTCGGGCAGCCACATCGTCTCGAGTTCTTTGAGACGGTTCAGCCGCGAGCGGATGGTCTTGAAGTTCGTGAGGGTGCCGCCGAGCCAGCGTTCGCTGACGTAGGGCATACCGCAGCGGTTGGCCTCTCGCTCGATGATTTCCTTGGCCTGTCTCTTGGTGCCGACGAACAGCACGCCGTTACCTTTGGAGACAATCGTGGAGAGATAGCGATAGGAGCGGAGCAGGCCGCGGACAGTTTCGCGGAGATCGACGATGTGAATGAGATTGCGTTTGCCGTAGATGTACGGCCGCATTTTGGGGTTCCACTTGCTGGCGCGGTGGCCGTAATGCACCCCTGCGTCGAGGAGGTTTTTCACGTCAACGAGAGCCACAGATCTCCTTCTCGGCCGAAGCCGATTCCTTGCACACGCGGCGCCTCCAACACAGTTTCTGAGGCGGGCTGAATAGTGTATTGGAAGTGAGAGCGTTGGCCACCATATGAAAATCATCCCGGTCATCGATGTGATGAATGGCGTCGTGGTCCACGGCATCGGCGGTCAGCGCGACACATATCAGCCCATCCGCAGCAGTATTGTCAATTCCGCCGAGCCGCGGCACGTGGCGGAGAGGATGCTCAACGCCACGGCCAGCGAAGAAATTTACCTCGCGGACCTCGATGCCATCCGCGGCGACGGCAGGCCGAGTCCAGCCGTGCGGAAGCTCATCCCGGAGATCTCTGCCACCATCTGGCTCGATCCCGGCATCCGCAATGGCCAGGAAGCTAATGAACTGCTTCATTTCGATCACGTCAACCTGGTCGTCGGCACCGAGACCTGCCAGGGCCCGGCAGCGCTCAATCGAGTGCTTACACAGTGGCCAGCAGAGCGGGTCGCTGTGAGCATCGACCTATTCTCCGGCAAATTGTTCCGACTCCACCCTGGTTGGCACATTCAGGAACCCTTCCCTGACAAAATGATTGATCTTGTCATAGCCTGCGGTATTCGGACCGTGATCGTGCTCGACCTGGCATTGGTCGGCAATCGGTGCGGATTGACACATACTGACCACGCATCTCGTGCTAAACACCATACGCCGAAGCTTCGCGTCATCGTCGGCGGCGGGGTGAGCAGCCGCGACATCGTGCAAAAGCTAGCTCAGTTCCAGGTGGATGCGGTGCTGGTCGCAACCGCGATCCATGAAGGTGTCGAATTGTGAACCCGCTGATGGGAAGCGGCTGATTGTAAGCAGTGACCAGTGGTTTGGGGCCAGTGGCCAGAAATCATTCACTCGACCAATTCCGCATTGGCCAGCGGTTTGAAACTCAACTCATCGTGGCTCAGATCGTAGTCGATCTCGATCGTCATGTTGTCGGCGATCGTGCCTTTCAGCAGCTTCTTGCCGAGGTTGGTCTCGATCTCTTTCTGGATGGTGCGCTTCAGCGGCCGGGCACCGTAGCTCGCGTCGTAGCCCTGATTGACGAGGTACTCCTTCGCGGCGTCGGTGAGCGTGAGCGTGATCTTGCGTTCGGCCAATCGATCCCGCAGATGACCGAGCTGGATCTCGACGATCTTCATCAAGTGCTTCTCGCTGAGAGCATGGAAGACGATGATGTCGTCGACGCGGTTCAGGAATTCCGGACGGAAAAGCTTGCGGACCTCCTCCATGACGGCGTCCTTCATGCGGTCGTAAATCTCGCCGATGTAAGTGCCCTTGTACTGCAGGATCTTTTGACTGCCGACATTCGAGGTCATCACGATGATCGTGTTTTTGAAATCGACAGTGCGGCCCTGACTGTCGGTCAGGCGGCCATCGTCGAGCACCTGCAGCAGAACGTTGAAGACGTCCGGGTGCGCCTTTTCGATTTCGTCGAAGAGGATCACGCAGTATGGCCGCCGTCGCACGGCTTCCGTGAGTTGACCCCCTTCGTCATAGCCGACGTACCCCGGCGGAGCACCGAGCAGACGCGAGACCGTGTGTTTCTCCTGATATTCGCTCATATCGATGCGGACCATTGCCTTGTCGTCGTCGAAGAGAAACTTTGCGAGTGCGCGGGCCAACTCGGTTTTTCCGACGCCTGTGGGTCCGAGGAAGATGAAGGAGCCGATCGGCCGCTGCGGGTCCTTGAGCCCGCTGCGAGCACGAATGACGGCTTCACTCACCGCTGTCACGGCCTCATCTTGACCGATCACCCGCTGGTGCAATTCATCCTCGAGATGCAGCAATTTCTCTTTTTCGCCTTCGAGGAGCTTGGTGACCGGCACCCCGGTCCAACGGCTGACGACTGCGGCGATGTCTTGCTCGCTAACCTCCTCCTTGACGAGCCGTGCGCCGATTTTCTGCTCGCCGATCTTCGTCTCTTCGTCGGCGAGTCGCTTGAGCAGGTTCGGCAGCACACCGTACTTCAGTTCAGCAGCCTTGTTCAGGTCGTAATTCCGCTCGGCACGGTCGAGATCGGCTTTCGCCTGCTCGATGTCGCTGCGAAGTTTGGTCAGTCCTTCAACGCCCTGCTTTTCGGTCTGCCACTGTGCGGTGAGCGCGTCGCTCTGCGTTTTCAATCCGGCGAGTTCCTTCTCGATTTTGCCGAGGCGATCCTTGGAGCCTGTGTCGCTCTCCTTTTTGAGGGCTTCCCGCTCGATCTCCAGTTGCCGCACGCGGCGGCTGACTTCGTCAAGCTCCACGGGCATCGAATCGATCTCCGTGCGGATCTTGGCGGCGGCCTCGTCCATCAGATCGATCGCCTTGTCCGGCAGGAAGCGATCGGAGATGTAGCGATTGCTGAGCACAGCCGCAGCCACGAGTGCAGCGTCTTTGATCCGTACGCCGTGGTGGGCCTGGTAGCGATCCTTCAATCCACGAAGGATCGAGATCGTGTCTTCGACCGTGGGCTGATCGACGAACACCGGTTGGAACCGTCGTTCGAGGGCAGCATCCTTTTCAATGTGCTTGCGGAACTCGTCGAGCGTGGTCGCGCCTATGCAATGCAGTTCGCCGCGGGCCAGCATCGGTTTGAGCAGGTTCCCGGCGTCCATGGCCCCTTCGGCCGCGCCGGCACCGACGACGGTGTGAAGCTCGTCGATGAAGAGAATGATGTCACCTTCGGAGTCGGTCACTTCCTTCAGCACGGCTTTGAGCCGTTCCTCGAACTCGCCCCGATATTTGGCACCCGCGATGAGAGCACCCATGTCGAGGCCGCAGATCTTCTTGTCCTTGAGGCCTTCGGGCACGTCGCCGCGGATGATACGCAAGGCGAGGCCTTCCACGATCGCAGTCTTACCGACACCGGGCTCGCCAATGAGCACGGGGTTGTTCTTGGTGCGGCGGCTCAGCACCTGGATCACGCGGCGGATTTCCTCATCACGACCTATCACGGGATCGAGCTTGCCCTTCGCCGCGAGCTGAGTCAGATCGCGACCGTACTTCTCCAATGCCTGGTAAGTCTCTTCGGGGTTGGCGGTGGTCACGCGCTGCGAGCCGCGGACCTCCTTGAGCACGCTCTCGAGCCGTTGCCGGTTGGCCCCGAAGCTGCGCAGCAAATCTCCGCTCGTGCCACTGTCGTCCGCGATGGCGAGGAGCATGTGTTCAACGCTGACATACTCATCCTTCATCCGTTTCGCGATGCTCTCGGCGTCGGCGACCAGTTTGTTGAAGCGACCGGAAGGGTACATGTTTTGAGGCGCACCGCTGACGCGGGTGCGCTGATCGAGTTCGGCCTTCAGCTTCTCGGTCAACTGCTCGACCGGCACGTCCGCCTTGGCGAGCACGGCGGGCACCAAGCCGCGTTCCTGCTCGAGCAGGGCGAGGAAAACGTGTTCGACATCGATCTGTTGATGGCCCATCTGTGCGGCGGAATTCTGCGATCCGGCCAGGGCTTCGCGAGCTTTCTCAGTGAATTTGTTGAGGTCCATGGAATCTCCTTCTCCCCATATAGAGGGGTGGTGTTGAGACTCGATTCAGGCAAGATGCGTGCCGAGGCGTTTTATGCCAGATTGGCAGCCTCGCGGCTGAGATTCCGCCGAGCCGCGGCTTCCCCCTCGACTGCCATCACCGGCGTGTGGAAGATGTGCTCGCGAGCAAGGAATTGCTCCAGCACAGCCCGGCGACCCACACGAAAGTCAGCATCGCTGACGTGGCCAAATTCCCTGCGAATCGCCGCAGCGTAGCGATCGTAGCGAGCTTCCGCCGCAGCGAGGATCGCGAGATCGGCGTCGAGCAGGACTCGTTCGTTGGCTGTGGTGGCAACGTGTTGTCGTGTGGCCAGGATCAGCGACGAGATTTGCTCGCGGGTCGCGTCCGACAGACGGAATCTCTGCAACGAGTCCATCGCGAGGTCCGCGCTCTTAGCTTCATTGTCGTCGCGTCGCGGATCGTACACGGCGTCGTGGAACCAGACTGCCAGTGTCAGTGCTACCGAATCCTCAGAGTGACTTGCCAGACGTCCTGCCACCTTCAGCACTTCGCCGAGGTGTTCGAGATTGTGGTAGTGCCGGTGTGACTCGCAGTAACGCTCAACAAGGTCATCGAAGACACGCAGAGCGTCGGCGACTTCGGCGAACGACTCCGTGAACCGCAGCCATTGCGTCTGCACAATGTCCATCCGCTCGGGTGAGATTGTCATCATGCTCAATGTAACGGGACTGGCTGGGGACTGGCTGTTCTCGTCTGAATCGCGTCTGTGGTTTATAGTGCTCTTATCGCTTGCGAGGTGTCGTCATGCCCGGAGTCGTGCTGCCACGGCTGATCGAGGAGAAATTCGAGGATCTGTCGCGGCAAGTCCGTCGGTTGCGGCTCTATCGCGGCATCGGGCGATTCGTGGTCGTGGCGATTGCCCTGGCGGCACTCGGATTGCTCGCCGATGCTTACGCCGGCAGCTCCTCCGCTGCCCGTTGGGCGATCACACTCTCCTGGCTCGCGGCGGTGGCACTGGCCGCGTGGGTCTGCATCCTGCGGCCCCAGCGACAACTCCTCACCACATCCGCACTCGCGGCCGCCATCGAATCGCAGTATCCGAGCCTCAGCGAGCGACTCACGACGCTCGTGGAACTCAGCCACTCGGAAACAGCACCCCACGGCTCCAGGACGCTCATGGATCTGCTGGTGCGCGATACGGCCCAGCGGACCAAACGGCTCGACTTCGAGCGCGTTGCCCCGCGTCGCTCGGCGATCCACGCGATTCTCATTGCCGGGCTTATCTGCGGTGTCGCCCTCGCAGCCGTGCTCCTCGTCGGTGGCGGTGGCCATCGCGTCAAACGCTTCCTGCTGCCGTGGCACACGCCGCACGTCGAGGCACCCTTTGCGATCAAAGTCTCCTCCGGCACCGTGAGTGTGAAACGCGGTGAGCCGGTCACGCTGACGGCGTACCTCGAGCGACTTCAACCCGAGGCCAAGTTGCCGGCCAACGCCGTGGCTGTGGTCCGCGAGGCCGACACCAGCACCGAGAAGAAGCTGCCGATGACCGGCGACGAGCAGGCGGCGTTTCACGTGACGCGGCCCACCGTCACCGCGAACTTCGAATATCGCATCGAAGCCGGCCCTGCTTCAAGTGATTGGTACGCCGTGACGATGGTCGATCCTGTTGAGATTGCCGACGGCACCAGCGTCGTGATCGTGCCGCCCGCATACGCGGTGCCACCGAGGAAAACGACGACGCAGTCCGGCTTCGCACCGCTTGAAGGGTTGCAACATTCGAGAGTCCAGTGGCAGTTCAAGTTCAATCAACCTGCGACGAGCGTCACACTCGACTGGCAGGCCAACGGCAGCGGCACCGTCGCGACCGAGCGACTGCGGATCGTGCTCTCGGATGACCGTCGGTCTGCCACCGCGACAGCGACGCTGATCGCGTCGGGGAAATTCCGGCTGACGATGACCGGCGAACAGGGCCACACCGCATCACTCAGCGTGCCCTCGCAGGTCGTCGTGGATCAGCCGCCGCGATTCGAGAAAGTCATTGGTGTCAGCGAAGGGGAGCGGCAGGTGCGGCCCGACGAGACGATCTTCCTCGAAGCCGCCGCCACGGACGACATTCGGGTCGACGCTTTGGTGCTGGAATACTCGATCAACGGCGGGCCGGCGAAGGAGGTCCCGCTGACGATGAAAGAAGCAGGGACAACCCGCGGCGAAGCCAAGCACGTCTGGAAGCTCCCCGCGATGAACACTGGGGACACGCTCAAGTACCGGCTGCGAGTGACGGACAATCGCCGCCTACCCGAAGCCGCACTCCTGCCCCAAAGCACAACTGTTCCTGAGAAGTCCTGGGCGACGCTGGCGATCTCGGCTACGGCGGAATCGCTGGATCAGCAGGACGTGCTCTCCAAGCGGGACGCGATACAGAAGAAGCTGGAAGAGGCAGCGAACGCGGCCAACGACGCCCGCAAGACTCTCGAACGCATGCAGCAGGGACTTGGTGAAAAACCGATGCTCACCACAGAGCAGACGGGGCGCTTGCACGAGGCGCGAGCCGCGGCGTCCAAAGCCGCGGACCTGCTGGAGGACGCCGCCAAAGATGCCGCCCTGACGCCGGAGCTTCGCGGTTTGGCTGAATCGCTGCGGGCCACGGCTCACGAGAGCGTGCGAAGTGCGGAAGACCTGATGCGTCGCAGTGAGAACGAGCCAGTCCCTGCCACACGCAATGCGGACATTGCCAATGCGGAAAAGAAACTGGCCGCGGCCCGTGACCGCATCGAACAGATGCAGAAGCTCAACGAAGCGCTCGCCCGCAATCGACTGGACAAGCGGCGTCTGGAGAAACTCGCGGCGGATGTGGATGCACTGGCTGCGGAAGTCGAGAAGACCACCGATCCCCAGCAGCGTGCGGATCTGCAGAAGAAGCTGCAGCGGGCCAAGGACGAACTCCGCGAGATCATCAACGGCAATCCGGCCTTGAAGCGCGGTGCGCAGACAGCGTCGAACCAGACCGCCCGCGATCTGGCTGCGGACGCGGCCAAGCTGAAAGACGCCGTGAACAAGCTCGACAGCGACATTGCCCGCGATGAGCGTGACGCCCAGCAGCAGGCTCTCGCCGGCAACGCGAAGACCCAAGCTGAACTGAACAAGCAGGCGGACGAGTTGCGGAAGCGCACCGCGACTCCGGTCCGTCTGACGGGCGATGAGCCGCTCGCAAAGCCGCCATTCGCGGGAGCGGAGCAGAAGCTCGGCGATGGCGACAGTGTTGCGGCGATGACCGAGCAGGAGAAAGCGGCCCGGGAACTCGACCGCCTGGCGGAGCAACTGGAGCGGGCCGCGGATGCGAGGAAGGAACCCCGCGAGGCGGCGAACCAGTTGGCGAAGCTTCAGAAGCAGCTTCACGACGAATATCAGCAAGCCGCGAAGCAGAAAATGACACCGGAAGAAGTGGAGCAATTCCAGGCACGGCAGCGGGCGATGGAAAAAGCGCTGGACAAGCTCGAGACTCCGCCGAAC
>JBGSSZ010000014.1:0-5608 GCA_041736785.1 Limnoglobus sp. | reverse complement strand
TCGCGGCGGGCGATGATCCTGGCACCGTCGAGCGCCCGCGAATGGCTGCTCCCCTACGAGCCCGTTGCGACCGGCTACGCTTCGGGCTGGCTAGCGATCCGCAAAGCGTGGCGTGGTGATGTGGATCGCAATTTCGTGTTGAGCGATCATGCCGACTGGCCGGGGTTGCTGGGTGCCATCGCTGCGACGCAGGCCGAGACGGTCTGGGCCGCGCACGGCTCGACCACGGCCCTCGCGCGATTCCTCGGCGAGCGCGGCATCCAGGCGATCGCCATATGATGCACTGAAGAGAATCCACGTTCAGGATGACGCATGGCAGCGCCGAGTTGGGTCTTATTGTTCGGCTTCGCGGCCCTCACGCGGGGCGCGGTGCTGCTCTTCGGCTTTCTCGCGGCCCAGCATCTGCCGCCGTTGCCGATGATCGAAACCACGCAGCCGATGGAAACGCAGACGCTGGTGCGGACCTTCCACCGCTGGGACGCGACCTACTACCTGCAGATCAGCGAGTCGGGCTACAACTACACTCCGGGGCAATACTGCACGGCAGCATTCATGCCGCTGCTGCCCATGACGATCAGTGCCGCGAAGCGGTTCGGCGTCGAGCCCTATCTGGCCGGCATTGTGATTCCCAATCTGGCCTTCTGCATCGGTATGATGTTTTTTGGCCGAGCGGTCCTGCTCGCCACCAAGAACGCGGCAACCGCCTGGAAAGCTTGTGCCCTGCTCGCGGCATTCCCCACGGCGTTCTTCTTCTCGTGCCCCTATCAGGAATCGCTGGCGTTTCTGAGCCTCTCCGTCGCGTGGTGGGGCTGGCTGCAGCAGCGCGTCGGTCTGGCCGCGAGCGGTGTGTTTTTTGGCTGCCTGGCGCGACTGACTTCGCTGGCGTTTCCGGCCGCTCTCGCACTCGACTGGCTGCACAACGCCATGCGTCGCAAGTTGAAGAGTTCACTGGGTTCCATCCTCATCGTCGGGCTCGCCGGTGTGCTGGCGGTGGCGCTCTTCTGCCTCTATCTGCATCACAATGTCGGCGACGCGCTCGCGCACATGAAAGCCCATGCCGCGTGGAACCGCAAGCCGCCCGCACTGGAAAACATTGTGCTCAGCCTGCAGTATCTCTTCTACTTCGACCCGCTCGCGGGGAGGTGGCAGGCGACATACTTGCGCGTGGGTTCGCTGTTTTTGTTTGTGGGGCTCGGGCTGCGGGCACTCAAAGTCCGGGGCGTCTTTCCCGCGGCGATGATCCTGCTGCCGATCCTGCAAGCCGTGCTGACGGGCACGCCCATGAGCTTGGAGCGGATCGTGCTGGCGTCGTTTTTCGGGTTCGTCGATCTCGCCGAGTTGCTGAAAGCGCCGTGGAAATTCTGGACCGCGATTGTAGTCGGCGTCGCGCTCCAGGCTTGGTTGCTGAATGGCTATGTGCACTTTCAATTTGTCGGCTGAGGCTGAAATATTCAAGCCAACCGCGAGTTTCAGTCGTCAGAATGACAAGAAAATGAATTGTGTCGGTTTTCCTGCTACCCGCGCGGTCGTTTTTTGAGACACAATCATTCCAATCCCAAAAAACCTCGCCCACGCGGGGAGTCGGAGTTCGCCCGTGAAACAGTCGCTGCGTCTTCGCGGCATTAGTGGCGCGATCAAAGGCCGGACCTGGCAATCCGATCATCTGCTGCGCGCTGGCCGCCTCGCTTCGCTTGAGATCGTTCTCGACGACAGCTCCGTCAGTCGCAAGCACGCCGAGGTGCGCCTGGCCAACGACACTGAATGGATGGTCAAGGATCTCGAAAGCACCAACGGCACTTACGTCAACGGCCACCGGGTGACAGCTGGCGGTGAGATGCCGCTCAAGCCCCGCGACGTGGTGCAGTTCGGCAAAGTGGCCATGATGGTCGAATTCAATGAGGTCACGCTCGAGGGTCCGCCGTCGGATCAGCTGGTGCTGGCCGCGAGTCTGGCCGTCTCGAATCCGTCGCCGAGTCGTGAGATCTTCGGCCGCGACATGATGCCTCGGGCCGGGGATCAGCTCTTCGCCCTACTGCGGGCCGGGCACCATCTCGTCCACCTCCAGAGCGAAGATCAGCTTCTCGATTCGATCCTGCACGACGCCGTGAATGTGCTCGATGGCCAGCGTGGCGCGATCGTGCTCGCGGAGAGTGACGGCCCCGACCCCAAGCTGCGACTGCGGAGCCTGGCACTCGGGCCGCGGGAGCCGTCGAGCCGCTTTGCCTTCAGCAAGAAGCTCGCACAGAAGGCATATCACGCTGGCGAGAGCATGCTCTTCAAAAACCTGCATGAGGATGTCGAGTTCAATTCGAATGCCTCAATCGCCGACGGCGCGATGGGCTCGGCTCTCTGCGTGCTGCTGCGGACACCTCGGAAAAAGCTGGGCGTGCTGCACATCGACCGCGGCGTGTTTCAGCCGGTGTTTGGTGAATTTGACCTCACACTCGCCGACGCCCTCGCCGCGCACGTCAGCGCCGGCATCGAGTGCTCGCAACTTCTGAAAGCGCAGAAAGAGCTCTTCCAGAAGACGATCATGATGCTGGCGAACGCCGTGGAACTTCGCGATGAATACACGGGCGGTCACACGCAACGGGTGACGAAGTACGCCACAATGCTGGCCGAGCAGTTGGAACTGTCCGATCACGACGTGGAGATCATCCGCACTGGCACGCCGCTGCATGACATTGGCAAGATCGGCATCCCGGATGCGATCCTGCGTAAACCCGGCAAGCTCACGCCGCAGGAGTTTGCCATCATGCAGACCCACACGACGCTGGGCGCGGAATACCTCGCTGCGACGCCGGGCCTGGCGGACATTATCCCGCTCGTCCGCAGCCACCACGAGCGCTGGGACGGCACCGGCTACCCCGACCGCACCGAAGGCGAGGAGACGCCGCTGCTCGCAAGGATCGTGACTGTCGCTGACGCGTTCGACGCGATGACCAGCCATCGGTCGTACCACGAGAATAAGCGCGGCAAAACGCCGGAAGTCGCCTTCGCCGAGGTCGCTCGCCAGAGCGGCCGGCAGTTCGATCCGAAGGTTGCGTCTGCGTTTCTCGAGATCCGCGATCAGGTGCTGCGCGTGATGTACGACTATCTCCCCGGCAACAGCCACTCCGAATTAATGATGGAGGGGCCCCCGACCTTCGACAGTAATCTCGATATGGAAAGCTATCCTGGCGACTTGTACCAGGAATTGCAGGAATCCTACTCCGACTCGCACTGAGCGCCGCCGTGCGGGGTGTAACTTTTGAATTTGTCACGAGCACGGTGTGCCCAAATCCAGAGGCACACCCGCCGTGCGAGTCGGCTTGTGCAAATCGGCTGCGCATCGCACAATAGCCGACTTCCACAGGGCTGACGCATGAAGGCCGCGGGGCTCGTCAAAGGTATTGCTAAATACGCAATCGGATTCGGTCTGCTGGCGTTCGTCATCTGGAGAAGCTGGGACGACAAAGTCCTGCCCAACGGCAACGTCCAGCCCGGACTCAAGACCATACTCCAGCAAGCTCCCGACTGGAGCTACATCGCCGCGGCTGCCGTGCTGATGGTGATTGTCCTCGGCTGCCAGTTCATGCGTTGGTACTTGCTCGTGCGGGCCGTCGGGCTCCCCTTCACACTCCGCGACGCGCTCCGCCTCGGCTTCGTGGGCTACTTCTACAACATCTTCCTCCCCGGTGCGATCGGCGGCGATGGACTCAAAGCCATCTTCATCGCCCGCGACAACCCCACGCGCATGCCCGTCGCCGTCGCCACCGTCGTGGTCGATCGCCTCCTCGGCCTCTTCGGCCTCGTGCTTCTCACCACCGTCGTCGGCGGCACGGTCTGGCTGCAGGGCGACCCCACCGTGCTCAACAACGACTATCTCAAAACGATCATCCGCACCATGAGCATCGCCACGGGAGTCATCCTCGCAGCATGGGTGATCATGGGCCTGCTCAGCGAGCACCGCAAGAACCGCTTTGAGGAGCGGCTGCACAAGCTCAAGCCGCGGAAGCTGGGGCAGACGCTTGCGGAGTTCTGGTTCGCCGCCCGCACTTATCGCGCCCGTGCGCGGACCATGTTCATCGCGGTGATGCTTTCGGCCGTGGCGCACATCTGCATGGTGCTGCTGATGTTTGTCTGTGTGCGCGTCTTCCCGCTGCTCGATCCCGCGACACTGGTGCAGACAGCGATCATCGCTCCGCCCGGCTACATCGCGCAAGTGTTCTTCCCGGCTCCCGGTGGTGTCGGCGGCGCCGAAGCGATCTTCGGCTTCCTCTACACCCTGCTCAACCGCCCCGAGACGACCGGCGCCATGGGCCGCCTGACGCTGCGGCTCTTCGAGTGGAGTGCCGGGCTGCTGGGGTATCTCATGTATCTGAACATGAAGAAGGAACTGAAAGTTGAGCCCGAATCGCAAACGGTGCAAACGGTGCAATAAGCGGCTATTGTGTTGACATCGTCTATCTCCGCGGTTAACCTCGGAGGATCTATTGCCTGTCTGAATTTCTCTCTCGCGACGCGGATCACCATTCGCTTCACTCATTCTTCGCGGAGGATAGCCATGATCTCTGGGTCTTTATCCTTGCCGGGTAGCGTGCTGGCGCTGGCCCTGCTGGCGTCACCGGCACACGCCGCGTTCCACTTCTGGAACATCTCCGAGGTCTACACCAACAGCAGCGGGACTCTGCAGTTCATCGAATTCTCCACCACGTTCAGCAGTCAGCAGTTTGTCAACAATCAACAGGTCAATGTCACCAACTTGGGCAACACCCAGACCAACATGTTCACAGTCATGGGCGATCTGCCGGGCGACTCCGCCAACCGTCGCTTCCTCATCGGTACGGCGGGCATCGAAGCGACCAGCGGGGTGGTACCGGATTACATCATCCCCGACAACTTTATCTTCCAGGCCGGCGGCAGCATCAACTTCTTCGGAGCGAACAGCGGCCCGTACACCGCACTGCCGACCGACGGCATGCTCTCCCGCACCTGGACCGGTGGCGACGCCATCAACACACCGACCAACTTCGCCGGTGTCACCGGCACGGTGGTCGTACCGGAACCCATCTCGCTGATCGCCACCGGCGGGCTGTTCGGCATGTACTGGATGCTGCGCCGCCGCTCAGCCGGGCCCGCGTCACTGACATGAAGTCGCTCCTCTGGTGCTGCGCCATGCTGACACTCGCGGGGTGCGATCGCACTCCGCCCGCGAGTCCACCGCCGATCGCGCTGCTCGATCTCGACGGCAAGCCATTCGACCTCTGGCCTCGCGAATCCGCGCCGATCACGGTGGTCATGTTCACCCGCACGGACTGCCCGATCGCGAACCGGTGCGCACCGGAGATCCGCCGGCTCCACGAAAAGTATCACCCGCAGGGCGTCGCGTTTTTCCTCGTGTACGTCGACCCCACCGAATCGCCCGACGACATCCGCCGTCACCTGACGGAGTACGACTACCCCTGCCCGGGTGTTCGCGATCCGGGGCATACGCTCGTCGCACACTGCAACGCCACGACCACGCCCGAAGCGGTGGTCTTCGACCGCAACCGCCAGATTGTCTACAGCGGTCGCGTGACTGATTCCGACGTCGCGCTGGGTCGCCCGCGAGCCCAGACGGCGAGCC
>JBGSSZ010000010.1:0-2790 GCA_041736785.1 Limnoglobus sp. | reverse complement strand
AGCGGGTGCTGCCGTCGGGGTTCACGCCGAAGACCGGCGTGGACGCGCCGGCATCGCCGCTGACCGCATAGCCGCGATCGAAGATCGGCTGGAACGGGATGTCGGTCGTGCTGGCATTGTTGGTCAGGCCGGCACCATCGGTTGCAGCGCCGCCGGCGATGGCCACGGTGAGCACGCCCTGCTGGTTCAGCCCGGCGACGGTGGCGATGAAGGTCGTGTTGTCGCTGGTGGTGAAGCTGGTGATCGTGCCCATGCCCGCCGTACCGCTGAGAGTGACGTCGGTCTGATCGAATCCGGTCACCGGGCCAGGAAACGCGATGGAGACGAGGATCGGGGCGTTGGTGCCGATCGGCGGTCCGGTGACGGTGGCGGTGGGCGAGGCAGCGGTCTTGGCCTCAGTAGGATTGGTGCTCACTGCGATCGGAAGCATGCCGGTGGCGATGCCGTTCGGCGGATCGGTGATAGTGGCGTCTTTGTAGTCGACGCCCGCGGTCACGCTACTGCTGGTGTTGCCGTTCGGGTTGTCGGGTGCCTGCGGGCCGGTGGGGTTGCCGAAGAAATTGTTGAAGGCGGTGCTGGTGGCAGTGGAGTCGACGAAGATACCCGAGCCTTCGCCACCGCTGGGGTCGTTATTGATGATGTTGTTGAACTGGGCGTTGACGAAGCTGGCGTCGGGTGCGCCGAGGCCGACCTGGATGCCGGTGTAGTTGCCGTCGAGCGTGTTGCCGAGGATGGTGGCCGAGGAGGGGTTGCCGGTATTGGAGGCGACCTGGATGCCGGCGCCCCCGAGCGGCGGGCTCGAGCCGCTGAAGCCGGTGATCAAGTTGCCGCTGATCAGGGCGAAGGAGCCGTCGGTGACATCCACGCCGAAGTTGAGCGTGTTGTCGCCCACGCCGCCACGTCCGCTGAGCTTGCTGCCGAGGACTTCGCCGGTGGCGAGATCGTCGAACCGGACACCCCCCCGACCGCCATCGGTGAGGGTGCTGTTGCTGACGGTGACGTCGGTGCCGGCTCCGGTGACCACGACGCCGTAGCCAATGCTGACGCCGGGGTTGCTGAACTGCACGTCTTGAATGGTGACGGTGTCCACCATGCCATCGGCTCCGCCTTCGTAGCGGAATGCGGCAGCGACGTTGATGCCACTGTCGTTGTCGCCATCGGCAGTGAGATTGCTGACGTTGAACGTGGTGCCGACCGCAGTGAAGAGACTGCCATCGGTGCCGAAGCTGGCGACGGTGTCACTGACTGCGACCAGGGTGGTGTTGGTCAGACCGGAGCCGACGAAGTCGAGCGGGTTGGTGATGAGGAAGGCACCGCCGTTGGCGGTCTGATCGACGTTGAACGAGCCGTTGGCGAGGAAGACAGTGTCGGCGACCGCGTCGCCGTTGGCCTTGGTGATGGCGTCGCCGAAGCTGGCGAAGGCGTTGGTGCCGATGGTCAGGCCGGTCACCTCATTGGACTGACCCTGATTGAAGGTCACCGTGGTCCCGTCCGGCTGCCCGATGAACGCATTGTCCACATAGAAGGAAGCGGGCACGGCGCGCTCTTCGAGGTTCAGGAGCTGAGGGCACAGATTGCGCGGAATGCGGAGTCGCTTCGCCATGGCAGAGTCTCTCAAGATGAGGAGGGGAGCATGTTGTTCCGACGAGCCAGCGGTGGTTTCGCGGGAGGCCGGCGGGCTTACCGAGACCGCGCAGTTTGCGCGGATTCTCCATTAAGGGTACAGCATAGACCCTGCGTCGTCAGCGCGGCCAGTGCTTGAATCTATTCTTCCGGTATTTGGCTTATCCCAAGAGTCCGTGTGTACCGATCAGAAGAGTCAGTGCGGTTGCCGCTACAACCGTTACGGTCGCTTTCGTCGGCACGACCGGCACGACCGACCCAGATTCCGGAGTGAAGACATCATGCGTGGGTTCCCGATCGCATGCCTGATGGGCCTGGTGCCGCTTTTGAGTGGATGCAGCGTCATCAAGCAGATTAACGAGAATGTCGCGTTTGAGAAGCGGCTTTATCTCTCGGATGAGCGCTTGGAAAAGCGGATTCGCAAAGATGCCGAGGACGTGCTGCGTGAGGTCTGCAAGCGGCATTCCGACAAGGCATTCAGCAAGGACTTCCTCACCGGATTCGACGACGGCTACCGCGATTACCTGACCTACGGCGGCCCGATCCGGCCACCGGCACAGGCTCCGGCGCAATATCGCACGGCTCAGTATCTCTCGCCCGAGGGTCACTGTGCCGTTCGCGAGTATTTCCTGGGCTTCCAGTATGGTTCGGAAGTGGCGGAATCGACGGGTCGTCGCCAGTTCTTTACGCACCTGGTGCTGATGGAGGATCCGCCGCCGCCCATGCCGCTGGATATCACGGTGATTCCTCCTCCGCCCGAAGCGGGCTCGAAGAAGGACGCGGTGCCGATGCCCGATGCGGTCCCGATGCCGAATACGGTGCCGAATACGATCCCGGTCCCGCTGCCGAAGGCGGAGAAGAAGATCGAGCCGAAGGTGGAGCCGAAGATTGTGCCCAAAGCCGAGCCGCCGAAGGCGACGATCCCGCAGCCGATGCCTCCACGGGTGGAGACTCCTGTGAAGCCGGAATTGAAGCCCATGTCGGTGCCGGTACCTGAGATTCGGCCTTTGCCCCAAGTGACGCCGATCCCGGAGCTGCGGCCGATGAACAACACCAGCACCGTGCCCGTGCCCGAACCCACGCTGTCGGTCCCGGTGCCAGTGCCCACACTGTCGGTGCCGGTGGTACCTGCGGGTTCGAGCCCGCCGCCGATCCCGCTGATCCCGA
>JBGSSZ010000001.1:0-8973 GCA_041736785.1 Limnoglobus sp. | reverse complement strand
GAGGGCCTGGCCGCCGCCCACGGCCAGGACCTGATCCACCGCGACATCAAGCCGGGGAACATCCTGCTGGAGGGCGGGGCCGGGCGTTTGAAGATCACCGACTTCGGGCTGGCCCGGGCGGCCGACGACGCCAGCATGACGCAGAGCGGGATCATCGCCGGCACGCCCATGTACATGGCCCCGGAGCAGGCCAAGGGCGAGAAACTCGACCAGCGGGCCGACCTGTTCAGCCTAGGCAGCGTGCTCTACCAGATGGCCGCCGGCCGGCCGCCGTTCCGCGCCACCAGTACGGTCGCGGTGCTCAAGCGGGTCGCCGAGGACACGCCGCGGGAGATCCGGGAGATCGTCCCGGAGGTGCCGCAGTGGCTCTGCGACATCATTTCCAAGCTGCACGCCAAGAACCCGGACGACCGCTACCAGTCGGCGCGCGAGGTCGCGGATGTGCTCGCGGACTGCGAGGCGCAACTCCAAGCGAACGCCAAGCTCAAGGACTTCTCGCGCATTCCGACAGGGAAGCCGACTCCGAGTGCGTCCCGGCGATGGACGTGGGCCGCCACGGTCGTGCTGCTGCTCCCCGTGATCGCGCTTATCGTCACGGAACTCGCCGGGGTGACACATCTGTTCCGCGGGCCGCAGACCGACCCAACCAGGTCCGGCGGCAGCCCAACGCCGATTCCGGTGGCGAAGCAGGGGCCGCAACTGCCGACGTTCAAGAATAGCATCGGCATGGAGTTCGTCACGGTGCCGAAGGGAACCGGCTGGCTCGGCGGCGGCAATGGCAAGCCAGGCGAGTCCAAGGTGGAGTTCAAGGAGGACTTCTTCCTGGGGAAGTACGAAGTGACGCAGGAGGAGTGGGAGGCAGTCATGGGGGCCAACCCTTGCCACTTCAGCCGCAACAGTGACGGCAATCAGGCGGTGGAGCACGTACTGGACGTGGACCTGAAGCGGTTCCCGGTGGAGAGCGTCTCGTGGGAAGACTGTCAGTTGTTCATCGAGAAGCTGAACGAGAAGGAGAAGCAGTCGGGTTGGGTGTATCGGTTGCCGAAGCAGTCGGAGTGGGAGTACGCGTGTCGTGGCGGTCCGGTGGACAAACTCGACAGTGCGTTCGACTACTACTTCGCGATGCCGACGAACACGCTTCTGCCGAAGCAGGCGAACTTCAATTACGTCGTGGGGCGGACATGCCAGGTGGGTTCGTACGAGCCGAATTGGCTCGGGCTCCATGACATGCATGGCAATGTTCACGAGTTTTGCGACGAAGCCACGACGGATGCCACGGGTGCCCCGGTTCGGGTGCTCCGGGGCGGCTACTGGTCAATCGACTCCCAAAGGTGCCGGGCGGCGAGCAGCTACGCAACCGCGCCGTCGTTCCGGTCCTTCCACAACCTCGGCTTGCGCCTGGCCCGCGTTCCGGCCGCAGATCCTCCTCCCTAATCCAAGACGCCGCCCGCCCCCCGTTCACCGACGTCGAGGTAAAGCGGATCGCCGCGCTGCCTGTGGCTCGCGTCGCCCCGCTCTTCGCCCTTGCGGTGTTTCCTCGGCACGAACTTCGCCGCCAGGGACCGTGGCTTGGTGCGTCGGCTGAAGCCAAGCTTTCGCTGCCAATAACCGAACGTGGGCTTGCTCAGGTTGCGTTGCTTACAAAAGGCAGAGATCGTCTGACCCGACTGTGCCACACCGTCAGCACCGACTGCCACTGCCGTTCCCGGTCCGGATCTCGACTCGCCATAACCTTCTCCCGTGAAGAAAGCCATCAAGTTACCATGCGGTGCAAGGCGTCGAATGACCGGACGCTTACTGTAGAAGTGCTTCAATGCCATCTTGTCGGCCGCGTCAGCCGCCCGACTGATCGGCTTGAATTGACCACTCCGCAGTGTTGGCATGTTGTGGAGTAAGATGGACTGAGTGACCAACGATTCGATTCGTTGACCCGAACGCTGTGGGAATGGAGGCATTGCGATGGCTACGTCCATTCCGCACAGGCGACAGTCAGCGTGCAGTCGTCGAAGTCGATGATGTCGAGCGGTCCTTTGCAGGAGCGGCAGTTGCCGTCCTGCGGGTCGACGCGTTTCTCGATCATGGCACTCCTCGGGTTGAAGGATCGAAGTGCTTGCCGGATGTCGGCAAACCTGTCGAGCCTGCCCGACCATGAACGTGAACGCAATTGACTTGGGCTCAGTGTTCCGAGGGCAGAATCGCCGTGATCGCGCCGCCCTCGCCGTCTTCGATGAACCAAAGGTTTTCTGGCTTGGCGGGATCCACGAAGACTTGCAAATAATCGAGCCCGTTCTTTTCGTCTGCAAGCTTCCGCAACAGCATCAAACACTGAAAAATCGCCTCGTGCGTGTGTGCTGCGATTGCGGCAGGGGTTGCGAGAAACGGCTTCTCGGGGCTCGGCCGAAACATGTTGACCGATTCCGGGTGATCGAACGGAATCTCCTGCGGCTGAAGTGTGAGCGGCGTCATCGAGTGAAGGGCGAACCAGCCGAGAATACCGGCGCGACCGGGGGTTTGCCAAATGGGCGACCGTGTTGACGATTTGACGTACGGCGTACGATTGTGGCGCGTGCCGGATCACCAACAGGTGGCGGCAACGTCGCGAGCGAGAATGGTCTAGACGGACTGCCATCGATCAAGGCACGAATGTAGGCGGTGTGGTTCGGCAGGTTGCATAAGTCCGATGGTGTGAGTTGTCCTGCGTGCTTGCTGAACGCCGGAGCGAGACGCTCGGCATCCTCCAGCCCCACGCGGAGTGCGATCATGGTCCCGCAGTTGCCGATGACGGCATGAAACGTCTCGGGGTCAAGTTGATTTGTGAGTTGGTGGCTGAGCACCAAGCCCAATGCATATTTTCTCGCTTCGCTGAGCATGATGGCGGTTGAGGGTGTGATCAGCGATTGGAACTCATCGAGGAAGAGCGTGTGGTCCTTGCGTTCCGCTGCGTGCACGTCGGCGCGGGAAAGAGCGGCTTGTTCGATCGCTGTAAGCAGGAGACTTCCGAGCAGCGTCGAATGATCCTGACCGAGTAATCCCCTGCTTACGTTCACGAGCAAAATCTTGCCCTCGTCCAATACCCGGCGGATGTCGAGCGAATCGGCACTGGCGCTCGAAAGAATTGCTCGCAGCCGGCGGCTGGCAAGTGCCGGGGCGAGTTTATTCGTGACGCTCGACACGGCCTCGGTTCGGTACTGCCCGTTCCACGATGCAAAATCGTTTTCCCAAAACGACCGTACGACCTCATCTGCGACACGATTCACCGCGTTTTCGCGGTAGGCCTTGTCCGTGAGCAAACGCAGCACGTCGATCAGTGTGCCATTCTGTTCGACGGCGACGAAGACCGAAAATCGGAGAAGTGACTCTAGTCGCGGACCCCAGGAATCGAACAGTTTCTTGAACGCCGAGACGACTCCGGACGTGACATGATCGATGCGACTTGGATCCTCGCACGCCAATGGATTGAAGGACACAACGTTATCGCTGCCAGCTTCGAAGAGAATCACGTCGTTAGTGCGTGAGGACGGCACGTGTGAGAGTGCGGCCTCGACGAGATCACCATGAACATCGATAACCGTGAGCCCACGGCCAGCGTGGATCGTCTGGGAAATCAGATTGAGCAGCAGCGTCGATTTGCCGGTACCGGTCGCACCCACACAATAGACGTGGCGTTTCTGGGCCTCGGCATCCAAGGCGAACAAGCGACGGTCTTCGCGGAAGAGCGTGCGGCCGAGCGTCAGAGTCCCCTCTTTGCCTCCGGCATGGAAGTACGGTGGCGGTTCCAGTTCCCGAAACTCGGCCATCTGCATTCCCTCGGCGGCAACGCTCATGGTCGGCGGATGAAAGAGCGTGGCGAGTTCCTCATGACTGAGAAGTGTACCGTGCCCCCTACTGTCGAGAGGGTGGCCTTTTCGAATCCTGTGGATGTGAAACTTCGCTAATCGTGATTCGGTGAACGCGCCAAGCGCTCCGGTCATCTGTCGAATACGTTCATGAGCCTGGGCCCGAAGCCCGCTCGGCACATGAGCGGTCAGGAGGATCTGCACCTCGAAGAGGTGCCCTCCGATTTTTCCGGCGGCGGCCTGCAAGTTCTCTTCGCGGTCGTGCTGGCGGCTGCTTGATGTGTCGATGGTGGTTCGCGGCGGATGGGTTGTGCGTCGTGCGAGAAATCCCAGGAACGCGGCCGGGTAGCGCTTCCATCCCCGCAGGGCATGTTCGGCATAAAAAGCCGCGAGTCGGTGGCGGTCCTCGAAGAATTCGCGGTCCAGCGTGCGCACGGCCCGTTCACTCCGACGACAAAGACGTTCGCCGGCGGGAACGATGCGGAATTCGATTCCTGCGAGCAAGTTGTCTGCCGGAATGATCGACCGCAGAAGTCCCGTGATCGGATCGGCATAAGTCCGCGTGAGGGAGTCCTCGAACTGGGCGTGTCTCAGGATGGGAAACAGTTCGGGTGATAGCTGGACTTCGGCGGTCCAGGTTTCCCAGCTTTCGGGTCGGGTTTCGAGGGCGGCAATCGTGGTCAGTGAACAGTTCGGGTAATGAGCCGCCACAGGCTCCATCACCAGTGGCTCATCGGCATCGGCACATTGCAGCACCATTGCGACGCGGTGTTCGACGACCGCATAGTGCAGAGCAAGCGGTGTTCGTAGCCGATGGGATTGGTGAATGGCTGCGAGGACACGCTCCATGTAACGCGGCCCGCGTTCGTTCGTGGCCGGTGCCGAAAAGAGCTTGAGCACGGCGAAAAGAATAGCACGAAAAGTCATTCGATTCGTTTTGCATCGGCATCGGATTTCATTACGCTTCGCGGGTGGTTCCTGAGTCGAGTCCCAACGATGGCGAACGTCGACCCTCCGAGACGGTTGCCACGGCATTCCCGGAACTTTCCGAACGCGTTGCAGCGTTCGAAGCCTGGAAGCGTGACGTTCGTGATCCGGCAGGTCGATCCACGGAAGGCGTTCGCCGCGTCGGATCGCGGGATGGGAAAGCCGTGGCCGAATATGAGATTGCACCGTTACCCGATGGTCGCTGGGCTGTCCGCCTGACTTGTCAATTTCGAACGGGAGATTGTTCGGGCATCGGTATTCCCTGGAGTGATTTCGCCACACGGGAAGAATGCGTTGCCTTGTTTCTGTCGTTCGCACGTCAGCACTTCACACATGAAACCGGTCCTGCGTCCGTACGAACTGAAATGAGGGAGCGTCTGCGTGAGACGCTGTATGGCTTTGAGGAACCCGCTCCGGAGAAATCGCTGCGCGAATGATGCTATCGCCAACTGCCCGTCGCATGTGTGTGCAGGCGCAAGGCAGCGGCGCGGCCACGACTCGGCGCACCGGGAGTTGTTCCTCGACGTGAGTGGAGGGGCCTGGGTTGATAACCAGACCGGCCCGGCGGTGTTCCTGGCTGTGAGGGAGCGTATCAGGCTCCGAAGGGTGTTTCCATCGCGGGTGCAAGCCGAACCGGAGCTTTGGTGAACGGAGCGCTGGGATGCAAGTCGACAAGCGACTGCCAATGTCCGAAGTGATCAAGAAACAATGGAGCAGTCAGCGGCTCGCGTTCTGTGACGAATGAATCCTGGGTCGCGGCATAGACAAGCCGGCGCGCAGTCTGGGTTTGAATCTGCCGGGAGAGTGCGAGAATGTGGTACCCCCGGGTGACGGATGCGGTGAGGAAAACAACACGAAATCGGGGCTCTTCCCATTTCTTTGCGGCGACGTTCCAGTCGGCGAGTGCTTGGTTCTGATAAGCGTGGTAAAGCGTCAGCTTGCGGCGAATGCTGTTGGACGAAGGCGAGTCGAGCGATTCCTGACTGGTGTCGATCTCGAACGCCAAACTGAACGTGCGGCCGGCACTTCTCAAGCGCACAAAGCAGTCGGGCTGCAACGATTCGGTGCCGAGCGGCAGTGTGAGTTCGTTCTCGCGGAAGTAGCGAACGATTTCGATGCGGCGATTGTAACTCGCTCGAAGGATTGTCACGATGGCCTCGGCCAGGCGGAGCGTGTGGGCGAAATGCGACGGGGTAATCTCCGCGAAGAACGCTCGCGGTGGCAGGGGGACATCGGAGCCATGGAGTGCGGAAAAGCCCGCCGGCGTGATTTTGTAGTAATTCTGCAATCCCCCGCTCGCGACGGCCGAGGTCCAGGATCGAACGAACCCTTCGACAGTGAGAGCCGTCAGGCGTTCGCGCAGGCGACGGTCATCCCGGAACGGGCCATCCGCAAAAGCCGTGCTGGCGCTCAGCAGGAGGGCCGTGGTCGCTGGCGTCCAACTGAGCAAGCGCAGCAAGGCCAGGTCGCGGGGTGAGAGGACGATTCGATTGGACATAAAAGCGCTGTCAAGTTTACCATTGAGTCTGTTGTTGTTCCTCCCATGAAACCGAACCAATACATCAGCGTCGATGAATTGCAGGCAAAGACCTCTCTCGAAGAGGCGGCGGCGAAATGTGGCGTCTCGCTGAATGTTGTCGGCAGCGGAACGCAGGTGCGGCTCGACTGTCCGTTCGATTGTGGCGGCGAGCATGCCGGTAAACGCGAACTCTCCGTCGATACGAGTAACCCCCAGAAAGTCTTCGCATGCCATGCTTACGGCTGCAAAGTCCGGGGCAATCTGCTCACCCTCATGCACGGCTGGCTGACGGGGACGCAACCGATGGGAGGCAAGCTGAAAGGCGAAGAGTTCAAGCGGGTGCGCGAAGTCCTGTCCGGCGGAGAAGCGGTGGCAGACCAGGGCAGTGCGGCGAGCGAATCCCCTACTCCCAAAAAAGACGAGCCACGAAATCTGCCGCTCGCTCTGAGTGATAATGAAAAAGCCCGTGAACTCGTCACGCTCGACGAGAAGTTCATCCGCGACGTGGCGGCGATGTCCCCCGCGGCTGCGAGCTATGTTCGCCGGCATCCCTGCCTCACTCCGGAAATGATGGCGAAGTGGAGAGTCGGCGTACTGCCGCTGGACGGCGGTGACGATAAACGTGGGTGGTCCCTGCGAGGTCAGGTCATCTACCCGATTCAGGCCGAAGACGGGCAGGTCCTCGCCTGGGTTTCGCGGGATCCGCAATTCGAAGCGAAAGAACAAACCTTCAACGCGCTCACTCCATTGGAGCGGGGCAAGGAGAAGCGTCCGGCGAAGCACCGCGTGCCGGCCGATTTCCACCGCGGCCTGGAACTCTTTGGGCAGCAGTCATCCCGCTTAGCTGAACCGGGCTATCGCGAATCCATCGCCCGCACGGGCATCGTCGTGGTGGAAGGGTTCAACGATGTGATCGGCCTCGATGCCATCGGCGTTCCCGCCGTGGGCATCATGTCGAACGTCATCACCGCGCCGCAGGTGATGAAGATCGAACGCTGGGCGAAACTTCTCGCCGGCGGCAAGGTGACACTGCTTTTCGATGCCGACACGGAGGGTGACAATGGGGCGAAGGAAACTCTCTGGCTGCTTGCCGAACGCGGCCTCGATGTGCGGCTCGGCTGGAGCCGATCCATGCACGGCGGCAAGTTTGCCGGGCGTCAGCCGGAAACACTCACCGCAGTGGAGTGGCACGCCGTGACCCGCATATGATGCCCCTATGAAGCGAACATCTCCGCAACAGGCTGGAAAGGCGCGACGTCCTACGAAAGATGGCGGGGCGGAGTCTTGGACGAAGCAACACGCCACGCGACGGATGGAACTCCTCGACAAGCAGTCGACCCTGTCGATGACCGTCGATGAGACCTCGGAACTTGTGCAACTCGAAAAACGTCTCGACCGCCATTTGGCGGTGTCCCTGGCACCGAGCATGGCCTATGCAAAGTTGCTGTTACGCCGTCTCAAGGCGAAGGCGTACCGTTCCCAGAAACACCAGAAAGCCCCGCAAACGCTTCCTACCAAGAAGCCCGTCAGGTAGAATGGCGGGGTATGAGAACCTCCGAATCGCAGGACACGAACATGTCGCCTCCCACGGTGCTGCGACTCGGCGAAGTGCATGGCCCCGCCAAAGCCTGGCTGGTCTCGATTCTTGGTCCCAAAGCCACGGATGACGCGGAAGTACGCATTTCACTGAAACGGCCAGCCGTTGCTGTGCTTGACCGGCCGTGGACGGCAGAACTGAATGATCGGCGTTGCGATTTGATCGACAAAGATTTGGCGGGCGCATTGACGGCCGATGAAGAACTCGAACTGGAATCCCTCACCGCGGAGATGCGCCGGTACGTCGACCGCGTGGCCCCCATCCCGATCCAAGGCGTCCGCGATCTCCATCGGCAATTGCTTGAGCAAGCCCGTCACACCGAAGCCAGTGCATGACCGCCCCGTTTGCCTATCCACCCACACCACTCGTCCGGCGGCATGGTCCGCGCGGCTATCTGCAACCGATCAAGTACCGCCCGTGGCTGCGGGACGAGTTCGCATTTCGATGCGTCTACTGCCTGGTGCGGGAAGAGTGGGGACAATTCTTCGGAGAGTTCGACGTCGAACACTTCCTGCCGGTAGCGGTCGCGCCCGAGCGTGCCCTTGAGTACGAAAATCTGCACTACGCGTGTGCGACGTGCAATGGGATCAAACAGTCGCGGCGGATTCCCGATCCCGCGCAGCACTTGTTGGTGGACACGGTCACCGTCGAGTCGGACGGAGCCTTGAACGGTTGCACGCCGGAAGCCGTCCGAATTATTCGCGTCTTGGACCTCAATCATCCACGACGCATCGAGTACCGCCGCTTGTGGTTGGACCTCGTGCAACTGGCCGCACGTCACGAACCTTCACTGTTGAAGAGGATACTTGGCTATCCCGCACTTTTGCCCGATCTGGAACGGCTGCGGCCACCTGGCGGGAATGCAAAACCGCTTGGGTTGGAGTCATCTTACCGGGCACGGCGTTTACGTGGCGAACTCCCCGACACCTACTAATTTTCTCCCAAATGGCCTCGTCCGCCGCGCCTGCGGGCGCGGACACACCGGACGCGGAACCGAAGGTGACGCTTGCCTTCTCGACGGCGCCTAGCCGTCG
>JBGSSZ010000703.1:0-16116 GCA_041736785.1 Limnoglobus sp. | reverse complement strand
AAGTTGATGACCACGCCGCCGGTGCCGGCTCCGCCGGAGTTGTTGGTGATCGTCGTGTTCACGATGCTCAGCGGGGCCGGACTGGCTAGGGTGATGCCCGCGGCGCTGGTAGAACTGGTTGAAGTGTTGCCCGAGATGGTCACGTTGCGGATAGCGAGCGTGGCTGTGGCCGGGATGCCGGACAGGAGAGTGATCGTGCCGTTGGCTCCGGAGTTCCCGGTGAACGTCGAGTTCTCCAGCAGCAGGTTCGTAATCTTGCCGAGACTCATTACATTATTGTTGCCTTGGAACGTGCTGCCGCGAACGAGCAGCGAACCGGCGCTTGCGAATTCGATCGCGCCGCCGCCGCCGATCGCGACCGTGTTGCCGGTGATGGACGAATTCTCGATGGTGATCGAACCGCTGTCGAGGCTCGAGATGGCGGCACCGAAGTTCGCTTTCCCGCCCTGAATCACGACGTTCGACACTGTAAGGAACTCGTCCAGCATTCTGATGGCGCCGCCGTTACTGGCCGTGCTGCCATTGGTCAGCGTCAAGTCCTGAATCGCCACCTCGAACGCGCCGGGGCCGTCGATATTGAAAATGCGGCTGGAATTGTTGCCGCTGATCGTGAGCAGCGACTTGCCGGGGCCGTCGACGATGACGCCCTCGGTGATAGTCAACTGACCGGTCGTGAGCGTGATCGTCTTGGCCGCGGCGAAGACGCTCGGATCGAAGATGATCGTATCGACGCCGGCAGTAGCATTGGCGTCGATCACAGCCTGGCGGAGCGAGCCGGCACCGGCATCATTCGTGTTGGTCACGACGAACACCGGCACTTCGACGGCACCGATGTCGATCGCGCCGCCACTGTTGCGCAGGAAGCCGGCCCCGCGCTGGTCGGTGGGTAAGCCGAAGAAATCATGGCCATTGCTCAGCGCGGGGCTGTCGAAGGACGGCAGGTGGGTAAGCGTCGGGCCGCCGTTGTTCTGCAACGGCCCGAGCTTGGCGCCGACGCCGATGTTGGCATTCGTGAACGTGTCGGTGGTGAGTGCAGTGATTCCCGACTTGCTGCCGAGCAGGCTGTTCTGCGCATCAACTTTACCTGTTGTAAACACGTCGGGGCCGGCATTGGCCGCATTCCCCTGGATGATGGTGCTGTCAAAGTTGATGATGCCGGTGCCGCTGGAGAGGAAGATGCCGCCACCTAAGTTCCCCGCATTGAGCGGCGTGGCGTTGTCCGTGATGGTGCTGCCGGACAATAAAATGCCGCCGGTGAAAATGGCCAGCGCGATCCCGCCTCCGTCGTCGCCGGCGGAGTTGCCGGAGATCGTGGAGTTGGCAATGACCGCGCCAAGCGACAACCCCGTGGCGAAGTAGCCATTGAGCATCATGCCGCCACCTTGATTCAAGGCCACGTTTCCCGAGACGGTAGTGCCGAGCAGAGTGATTCTGTCCTGGACGTAGATGCCGCCTGCTGCCCCCGCTGAGTTGCCGGAGACAGTACATTCCAGAAGATTCAACGTGTTGAAGCCATTTCCGAACAGATCAATCGCACCGCCGAACCCGTTGGCGGAATTACCGGTGAATTTCGTATTCGTCGCAGTCAGGCTACCGCCGTCGATGAGCGCGACGGCACCGCCGCCAGCATTGAAAGCAACATTCTCCGAGAGCGTGCAGTTCGTGAGCGTAATGGTGTCGCCGGCGCCGAGGATCGCGCCGCCGAACCCGCTCGTGCGGCCCTGCGTGAGCGTCAGGTTCGACAATGTAAACGATTGTGGAAACGAGTCCGTCAGATTGAAGACACGGACGGCATTATTGCCGCTGATCGTCACGCCGGTGGCTGGTCCAGTGATGGTGAGATCGCCGATGATGGCAAGTTCGCCCGTCGTCAGCGTGATCGTCTGCGGTGCGGTAAAGACAGCCGCATCGAAGGTGATCGCGTTCGCACCCGAGACCAGATTCGCCACGTTCACCGCTTCGCGCAACGAGTCGCCGCCGCTGTCGTTGGCGTTCCGAACGACGCCGTCAAACGTCTCCACAGCGCCGATATCGGGAGCCTTGCCGATGGAGCGTGGGAGAGTGCGCTGATCGCTGGCGATCCCCGCCGGGTTGGAGCCGGCATTGATGAGCGGGCTGCTGGCGTTGGGCAGGTGCGTGATCGTAGCGCCGCCGTTGTTGGCGAGCGCGGCGAGGCCGAGGCTGGTGCCGAAGGCGAGGTTGCCGCCGAGGTCGGTCTTGGCGAAGCCGAGGTTGCTGAAGACTGCACTCGTTTTCAGCTTGGTCGTGTTGGGATTGTCGATGTCCGGGGCGGTGCCACCGGAATTGAAGTTGTTGCTGACGATGGAGCTTTCGATGTCGAGGATGCCGGTGCCGGTGGCGATGGAGACGCCTCCACCGACTCCGCCGTTGGCGAAGTTGAAGAAGACGGTGCTGTTCTGGATTCTCAACGTGCCGCTGGAGGAAGTCCAGGCGATGCCGCCGCCATCGAAGTCGGCGATGTTGCTGCTGATAGTGCTATTGCGGACGGTGTAGCCGCTTGCGTTGGGCGTGCCGACGAGGCTGATGCCGGCGCCGTCGTCGTCCGTGGTGTTGTTGTGGATGGTGCTGTCGACGACGAGGAGCGAACCACCGGTGAGGAAGAGGCCGCCGCCGTCGTCGTTGGCCGAATTGTTGCGGAGCGTGGTGCGAATCAGTGTGACGTCGCTGCCGCTGAACGCGAAGATGCCGCCGCCGTCGCCGCTCGCCCCGGTGGCGTCGCTGTTCTCGACGATGCAGTCGGTCAGCGTCAGCGTTTGTGCGTTGGCGGTGGCAATGGCGCCTCCGAAGAGGGCGGAGCCGTTGTTGAACGTGCAGTTGAACAACTCCAGCTTGCTCGCTCCCGATTGCAGCAAACCACCCCCGACGGTTCCGCCGTTGAGGCCATTCTGAAATGCAATATTGTGAATCTGAAACGCCTCATTCGTTCCCAACGTCAGTGCGTGGGTAGCCTTGTTGGCATCGATGGTCACACGGCCAGCGGGGCCGAAGATGGTGCCACCTTCGCCGGCATAATTCAGTAACCCCGTGGTCAGCTTGATCGTCTGCGGCGTGTCGAACAGCGCACTGAACGTGATCGTGTCCGGGCCTTGGGAGACACCAATGACGTTGGTATCGATCAGCGCCTGCCGCAGGCTGCCGGCACCAGAGTTGTTGGTGTTCGTGACGATGAATTGATTCACTTCGACGGCACCGATATCGACACTGCCGCTACGGGCACGGCCGAAGCCGGTGCCGCGCTGATCGACGGCGAGGCCGAAGAGGTTCGAGCCTTTGCCGAAGACGGGGCTGCCCGCGGCGGGGGCGTGCGTGAGAGTGGGGCCGCCGTTGTCTGAGAGTGGGCCGAGCAGCAGGTTTGAGCCAAAGGCCAGGTTGCCGGTGCCGGTGGTCGAGAAGCCACTGCTACTGCCAATGGCGGAGGCGTTGACGTTAGTGGTGCCGGTGTGGGAAATATCCGCACCGCCGCTGCCCGTGTTGCCCGAGATGATGGTGCTGTCGATGTTGAGCGTACCGGGGGCGCTCTTGAGCCCGCCACCCGTCGTGGCGCTGTTGGCAGTGATGGTGCTGTTCGCGATGGAATTTGTGAAGGTGTTGAAGAAGTGGATGCCGCCGCCGCTGGCTGCGGTGTTGCTTGAAATTGTGCTGTTCCGAACAGTCAGCAGGGACCCCGAGGTGAAGATTCCCCCGCCATTCGTGAGGGCGGAGTTGCCGGAAATCGTCGTGCTCAGGACGTTCAGCGTTTCCGCGCTGACTGTAATTCCGCCCCCCTGGGTGCCGGCCGTGTTCCCTGCGACGGTGCAGGAGGTCAGAGTCAGCGTGCCGTTGGTGGCCAGAATCCCGCCCCCGTTGGCACCCGCGGAACTATTCGTGATCGCGCAGTTGGTCAGGCTGAGATTCTCCCGATTCAGGATTCCGCCTCCATCGCCAGCGGCGGCATTGCCGGCCGTGATTCTCAGGTTGCTCATCGACACAGTCTTGGTCGTGCCCGCGTCGTCGTCGATGTTGAAAACGCGGCTGGCGTTGTTGCCGCTGACCGTCACATTCACCGCCGGGCCGACGATGTCGAGGCTGTCTGTGATCGCCAGTTCGCCGGAGGTCAGTGTGATCGTCTTGGCGGTCGAAAAGTTGCCAGCGTTGAAGACGATGGTGTCCGCGCCGATGGCGTCGTTGGCATCAAGCACCGCCTGCCGCAACGAACCACTGCCGCTGTTGTTGGTGTTGGTGACGACGAACGCCTGCTCAACCTCGACGGCGCCGATGTCGACGGCGGATCCGCGCTGGCGGAAGAAGCCGGTGCCGCGCTGATCGGTGCTGATGCCAGAGAGGTTCACGCCGGAGTCGATGACCGGACTGGTGATGGCGGGCTTGAGCGTCAGTGTCGGGCCGCCGTTGTTGGCGAGGCCACCGAGTTGCGGATCCTTGCCGACGTTGGCGGTCGTGGTCGCGTCGAAGTTCTTGGTCGTGATCCCGCCTGTTGTCTCGATGAGAGCGCTTTGCCCGGTGACCGTGCCGGTGGTGAAGATGTCTTCGCCGAGCGCGCCGGCAGAATTGTTCGCGACGATGGTGCTGACGACGCTGATGAGCCCGGTGCCGCCCGTGCGGGCAATGGCGCCGCCGTTGTCGTTGATCGCAAGGTTCGAGACCAGCGTGCTGTTCTGCAATCCCAGCGTGGGCCCGAAACTCGAACTGATGGCGATGGCACCGCCGTCGGAGCCGGCCTGATTGCCGCCGAACGTACTGTTGCGGATGAGGTTGGTCGTGAAGGTGCCGTTGAGAAAGAGCGCGCCGCCGTCGCTGGTGGTGGCGAAGTTGAATGCGAACGTGCTGCCGGTGATGGTGAGCGATCCGCCCTGGAACATGTTCATCGCACCGCCGGCGACCGCCGTGTTGCCGGTGAACGTGGAGTCGACGATCAGCACGGTCGGCGCGTTGACGGCGGAGATGGCACCGCCGCCACTGATCGCTGTGTTCGACGAAAGCGTGCTGGCATTGATGGTCAGCTTCGCTCCGGCCGCTTCGAGCCGGATGGCGCCGCCGGTGTCGGCTGAACTGTTCGCCGTCAACAAGCAGTTGCTGAGCGTCAGGTTCTCATCCTGCACGAAGATCGCGCCGCCGTCGTTGCTGCCGCTGGTCACGCCTTTCGTGAGCGTCAGATCGTTGAGCGTCACATTGATCGCCGTGCCGGTGACGGCGTTGTTGACGTTGAAAATACGGCTCGTATTGTTGCCGCTGATCGTCAGTTTGTTCGTCGGCCCGGTGATCGTCAAATCGCCGGTGACGCTGATTTCGCCGCTCGTCAGCGTGATGGTTTTGAGCGCATTGAAGATCTCAGAATCGAAAATGACCGCGTCCACGCCCGGATTGGCGTTCGCTGCGATCACCTGGTTCCGCAGGCTGCCGGCTCCGGTGTCCGCAGTGGTGGTCACCACGAACGTCGCCGGCACCGTGCGATCCTCCAGCGTGCAGAGTTGCAGTTTCCTTTGCGGAGCCTTGCGCGACGGCTTGCGATTCCACGTCTTTGGCCACCAGCGATGAGGTCGAAACATCGGAACTCTCCTGAAGATTGCACCCGGACGCAACGCGAATTGGGTTCAATCTTCAAGAACGAAAGCAACTCACGCGAAAAATGAGTTTGATCTGCAGTTGGAGTGGATCCATCATCGTTTACGATGCTGCCTACGAGTCACCCTATAGACCTTGGGATCACCTCGCCTTCAGCGTGCGGGACCGCCAACCGGCTCACGACCTTCCTGGACCAGCCAGCGGGCGCCGAACCTTTCTCAACGCCGCCTGAACAGTGACGTGCTCTGAACGCAAGCTCTGGACGTGGAGGTAGTCTTTGATCAACTGGCGGTAGCAGCTTTCAGTGGTGCAAGCGAAGTTCATCGTGCGGCACGCCATCACCAGTTGATCGAGAACTTTCATGGCGGGGTTCTCATATGCGTTTGCGGGGAGGGTGTTCCGGGAAATGATGTGTTACTACAAGGAATCGTAGGCTTTGGAGCTTCCTCGACAAGACGACACTCCGTTTTATCGCATCTCGGGAGCGGTTTATCGCATCTGTGCCGAGCCAGATGCGATTTAGTCTGTTGCTGATCTCGCGGAAAACACGTTCGCAAGGCGTTTTTCACTTGCATGCCGTTTTGACTCAGATACTATCGCATCTGTAGATTGGGATAAACAACTGTTAGGTGCCTCATGCGCATAACACCGGCGCAAATGGCAGTTCGCCTCATTTGCGGGCACGGCCTTCCCATGGGACCTAGGCGATCACTGAAGGAAAACATGAAGGAGGGTCGTGCGATGCTCGTGCGTCTCGCAGGAGTTGATTACGGCTACGATCTACAGCGTTGGCACGACCACCTCAAGAGCATCCCGAGATCCGAGAGCCGCGGCTATACTTGGAGCCGAAAAATAGTACTCCCGAAGGTGATGGAAAAAGCCTTGGCGTCCGAAGAGTGGAGAGTCGTGGCCGGTGAGTTGATCGGCGGCACCTAACCCCACCTAACCCCACCTAACCCTTCTCATGGCCGCCGAGTCAAGTGAATATAGCCGAGGAGTGACGCTTTCTGAACGAAAGGTCCGGCGGGTTTCAGGTGACACTTTGACGGAGTCGCGGCAAACACCACGGATCTGGTTCGGCACGATTTCAACAAACAATTGTGTCGCCGTTGAAGCACGGTGCCTGCCGTTCCGCAATCGGTGCACGCGTCGCACCCGATCGAGCGGTGAATCGCATCGAGTTCACATGTCATTGTCAGCACATTGCCGCAAATAACGGCCGCGGGGCTGGATGCCATCGAACGGAAAAGGCGATCGCCAACGAAATCACAACGCGGGCTTGCCATCGGAAACGGCCTCAGCTAAATTGTAATAGGACATGATTGTCCTGTTTCTGTTGTTGCGAGGCCATCGCAGTGAAAGTCACAACCTACGCGGTCCTGAAAGCCATCCTGTGTCTCATCACCGCAGCACCGCTGATGCTGCCAGGAAGGATTTCGGCGACAGATTTGTCCCGGCCACCGATTTCGTACGAAACGTCCACGCCTGAGAACGAGATCAGTCGGCTTCAGAAGTCTCTCGTTGAAGGAAGGGCGAAACTGACTCGCGATGATAACCGCGGCTATCTGAAATCGGTGCTTGCAGCTTTGAATATCCCGGAGTCCTCGCAAGTCCTGGTCTTTTCCAAGACCAGTCTTCAGCGACATCGCATCACACCCAAGACGCCCCGCGCGATTTATTTTAACGACGAGGTCAGCATCGGCTTCTGTCAGCGCGGGGATGTGCTGGAAGTGTCGGCGGCCGATCCCAAACTCGGCACGATTTTCTACACACTTGATCAGAATCCGAAAAAACCCCGGACGTTCGTCCGCCAGACGGAGAGTTGTCTGATCTGTCACGGTTCATCAGCGAATCAGGGGTTTCCCGGACATCTGATTCGTTCGGTCTCAGCAGACCGCAGCGGTGAGTTGGTTCTGTCGCGCGGGACAAAGCGAGTCGATCACACCACTCCATTCGAGGATCGCTGGGGTGGCTGGTACGTCACCGGTACGAGTGGCAGGCAAACCCACAAGGGCAATCATGTTGTTGGCCGGCAGCAGGAAAGTCGAGAAGAGACCGAAGGCACCAATGTTGTGGAATTGAAATCGTTCTTCACCGTCGCGGATTATCTCACGCCTCACAGTGATCTGGTAGCGTTGATGGTGTTGGAGCATCAGGGAGAAGCCCACAATCGCATTGTCCGCGCGAACTTCCTCACACGGATGGCCCTGTACGAACAAGCTGAAGTGAACAAGGCGCTGGGCCGCTCGGTGAATGAACGGAGCGAGAGTATCACTAAACGCATTCAATGGGCTTGCGAACCCCTCGTGCAATACCTGCTGTTCAACGAAGAAGCCACTTTGAAGGAAGCCGTCGCGGGGACTTCGAATTTCGCCACAGAGTTCGCGGCACGCGGTCCGTTTGATTCCAAGGGCCGTTCGCTTCGGGAGTTCGATTTGAAGTCGCGGATGTTCCGCTATCCAATGAGCTACATCATATACACGAAGGCGTTTGACGGACTACCTGCGGAGGCCAAAGACCGCGTATATCTGCGTCTTTGGGAGGTATTGAGCGGGAAAGACCATTCCAAGGAGTTCGCGCACCTCTCGCCGATGGATCGCGAGTCGATCCTGGAGATCCTCCGCGAGACAAAATCGGATCTGCCGGCTTACTGGAAAGAGTAAGCTCTCATGAAGTCGTTGACTTCATACTTCACACTGCCCGGGTCGTTGCAAATACTCGATAGCTCCTGGTAGCATTCATGATGAATGCGCAACAATAGAAAGTCTTGCAATGGTTGCTCCTTATACAATCCTTAGCAATCTGGCGAAGGAGATTCAGCCTCCGGACAAAGGCATCTTCAGCCGTACAATTTTCGGCGATGAGCGAGTTAAAGTCATCGCCTTCGGATTCGCGGTAGGGGAGGAATTGTCGGAGCATACTGCCTCCATGCCTGCGATCCTGCAGATCCTGAGCGGGAACGCGGCGTTGACGCTTGGAGATGACCTCCACGCGGCGACCGCCGGCACTTGGGTTCACATGCCGGCCGGTTTGAAACACAGTGTCAAGGCGGAGACGCCGGTGCTCATGCTGTTATTTCTTATGAAATGACGCGTCGAAACCGGAAGGGCATGTACAACGAGCCAAGACCTCTTGTCGGGGACGCGAATGATCCATCAGCGGCGTCGAGCAGCAATGTGGGGCTTTCTGTGGGCCGGGCTGTTGGCCGTTGCCATTTTCGTCGGTTCGCGAAACCTGAAGCACATTGACGCGGCTCTCGTGGGCTACACTTTCGCCTGTCTCTTTGCCGCATTCGCCATCGCGTACCGATACAGCATGTGGCTACAGCGGCCCCCGACGCGACTGTACTGGCGGCGCGGGTGGCAAGCCTTCCTGAGCCCCGGTCACTGGCGGGCGAACGCCACTCACCTGACCAGCCGCTTTCTGCGTATCTTCGTCATCAACGAGCATATCTTCCGTCGCAGCCGGCCCCGAGGGTTCGCCCATTTATTGATTATGTGGGGGTGTCTTCTTGCAGCGGCGATTACATTTCCACTCGTCTATGGTTGGGTATATTTTGAGACGGTGCCGGGCGATTTCTCGCAGTACCGGACTTTTGCGTTCGGGTTTGCTCTCTTTGATTTTCAGCATGATTCAATTATTGGCAGCCTGATCTTTCACGGCCTGGTCTGGTCTGCTCTACTGGTCATTCCCGGAGTGCTGCTCGCCCTGGGTCGGCGATTTCAGGATCATGCCGCAGCGGCCTTGCAGGATTTCCAGGAGGACATTCTGCCGTTGTTTCTGCTCTTTGCCGTGAGCGTGACGGGACTGATGCTGACGGTGAGCTACACTTGGATGAAAGGTTACGCCTACGATTTTCTGGCCATTCTGCATGCTCTGACGGTGATTTTCACACTGCTTTGGCTGCCGTTCGGAAAGTTCTTTCACATCTTTCAACGCCCTGCCCAGCTTGGCGTGAAGTTTTATCGGGATCTGGGGGCAGAGGAAGAACCGGTGAATTGCGTTCGCTGCGCGAAGCCATTCGCGACTACGAGTCATGTCCGTGATCTGATCCAGGTCGAGCGTGAACTGGGCTACCACTACGAAATTCCGGGTGATCCCGCCGGACACTATCAGTACGTCTGCCCCGCATGCCGGCGAAAATTGCTTGCCCTGGCCCAACATACCGCGTGGTTCCCTGAACCGAGTGAGGTTTCACCCAATGGCCGCTGAAGCACCTGACACACCGGAATTATTGAGCAAGTTCGGTCCGCTCAAATCATACCCGACGGGGCAGCGGGTTGATACGTCGCTCGACCCTGACCGTCTCGTCAAGACGCATTGCTGCTTCTGCGGGCAGCAGTGCGGCATTCAACTCAAGGTCAAAGACAATAAGGTCATGGGGTTCGAGCCGTGGGAGGAGTTTCCCTTCAACAAGGGAATGCTTTGCCCCAAAGGGGTTCGGCGATATCTGCAGAGTTCGCACCACGACCGCCTGATTTCAGCGTATGCCCGCGATGCGTCGAACCGCGAAGGCTTCCGTGCCGTGCCGTACGATGAAGCGATTCAACGGGTATCCTCGGAGATTCAGCGAATTCAGTCAACCTACGGTGCTGACGCGTTCGCGCTTCTCGGCGGCGCAAGCATGACGACTGAAAAGTGCTACCTGATTGGTAAGTTCGCGCGGGTGGCGCTGAAGACACGACACATCGATTACAATGGCCGTCTTTGCATGGTTAGTGCAGGGGCGGGAAACAAGAAGGCCTTCGGCATCGACCGGGCCGGCAATCCGATGAGCGACATACCGCTGGCCGACGTCATCTGGGTTGGTGGAGCCAATGTCGCGGAGTGCGCCCCGATCACGACCAGCTACATCTGGCAGGCGCGCGAGAACGGTGCGCGAATCATCAATGTCGATCCGCGCATCACACCCCTCGCACGGACGTGCGATCTCGTCTTACCCATCAAGCCCGGTCGCGACGCGGCCCTGTTCGCTGGTGTATTGCACCTGATGATTGAGAATGACTGGCTCGATCACGAGTTTATCCGCAATCACACGGTGGGGTTCGACAAGGCCGCCGAAGTGGTGAAGGAATGGACGCCAAGGAAGACGGCGGAAGTCACTGGCATCGCCGAAAAAGCAATTCGCCAGGCTGCCGAGTGGTGGGGCACGGCCAAGACCAGCTTCCTGATGCACGCCCGTGGCATGGAGCAGCACAGCCATGGCGTGAACAATTGCTTGTCATCGATCAACATCGTTTTGGCTTCGGGCCGAATCGGTCGCCCCGGATGCGGATATTCGACGATTACCGGTCAGGGCAATGGCCAAGGGGGTCGGGAACACGGTCAAAAGTGCGATCAATTGCCAGGCGGCCGCGACATTGAGAACCCTGAACATCGCTGCTTTGTGGCAAACATCTGGGGCATTCAAGAAGAGGAAATGCCGCACAGCGGGGTCGATGCCTACGAGACGTTTCGCAAAATCGAATCCGGCGAGATCCGGGGGTTGATGGCGTGGTCATTCAATCCCGTCGTCTCCCTTCCGGATAGCACATTCATCAAACGGATGTTGCAGAAGCTCGAGTTCTTCGTCTGCATTGATTTCTTCCTCAGTGAGACGGCGAGGTTCGCGGATATCGTGTTGCCCGGCTCGCAGCATGAGGAAGATGAAGGCACTGTCTGTTCGACCGAGGGTCGGGTCATCAAGATCAACCAAGCTGTCAACCCGCCTGGCGATGCCAAACAGGATTGGAGAATCCTGCAGGATATTGCCAAGGGTCTCGGCCGCGAGCGTGGTTTTACGTTCCAGAATCCGCGGGAAATTTTCGACGAACTTCGCCGTGCATCGCAAGGCGGAATTGCGGATTACTCGGGAATCACCTACGAGAAGATCGTGAATCGACTCGGCGTGTTCTGGCCCTGCCCCGCTACAGATCCGAACGGTGTCGCCGTCGATCACGCCGGTACTCCGCGGCTCTTCGAACCGGGATCGTGGAACCCCGTGGCGAAAGGAGCAGGGCCGTTTTACTTTCCCGACGGCAAGGCTCGCTTTCATGCAATTCAGTACGCCCCTCCGACCGAAGACGTAGACGATGACTACCCGGTGATCCTGACCACGGGCCGCGTCGTCAGCATGTTCCTGAGCGGGAATCAGACACGGCGCATCGGCCCTCTGGTTGATCAGTATCCCGAACCGCTGCTGGAACTGCATCCTAATCTTGCCCAGAAACATGGCATTGCGGATCGCGACTGGGTCGCCATCGAATCCCGTCGCGGCAGCATGACCATCCGTTGCCAGGTCGTCAGCACCATTCGCCCGGATGTGGTCTTCGTACCCTACCACTGGGCTGGTGTGAAAAGTATTAATCTGGTGACGATCGCCGCTCAGGATCCGATTTCGAAGATCCCCGAATACAAAGTCTGCGCCGTGCGACTCCGCAAAGCCGCGGAGCCAGAATACGCGGGACGGCTCGAATCACAACAGTGAGGAATTACGATGCTGTCCGAGATGGAGTTCTTCGTTGACCCTCACCGCTGCATCGGCTGCAAGGCCTGTGAGCATGCCTGCTCGGAGTGCGAAACGCACAAAGGGCAGTCGATGATTCACCTGGAGTATGTGGATCGCAGCACATCAGTTCAGACCGTGCCTGTGGTTTGCATGCACTGCCACAGCCCGACCTGCGCGGATGTCTGTCCGGCGGATGCGATTAAACGCAGCGCCGATGGCCGGGTGATGATCGCCCGCAAGCCACGTTGTATTGCCTGTTCGAATTGCGTGCTGGCCTGCCCCTTCGGCGTGCCCAAAATGATCACGGAATTCGACCTGATGATGAAGTGTGATATGTGCTACGACCGGACCTCGACCGGCCGCAAACCGATGTGCGCCAGCGTCTGCCCCAGCGGAGCGCTCTGGTACGGACCGCGGGAAGAAGTCGAGCAGCTAAGGAAACGATCGCGGCCAACCAATGCCTTTCGATTCGGGGGCCAGACCGTCACCACAAAGGTGAATATGATGGTGCCGAGTGAGAATCTTGATACTCATCTTGATATCACCGCTGCGATGCACGAACGGCCGGCCAGCCGGTTGATAGCATTGAACCTCGTCGCCGAGACCATGTCGGAGGACCTGTCATGATTCGCAATGAGAGTGAACAACCTCGAGAGTTCCCCGACGGCCAGCGATTGCCTGACCAACCCGCGTGGCAGCAGGACTTCCCGACGGATGTCCCCGAGGATGATCACGTCGCTCGTCGCGAGTTCGTAAAGTTCCTGGTCCTGACGAGCGGGGCATTTGCGGCCGGGCAATGCTGGATCGCCGCCGACAGTACGCTCAGGGAGTCGAAGTCCTATTCAAGGATGAAAGTGGCTACCGTTGCGGAAGCCGAAGCAAAACGTGTCGTTGAGTTTCACTATCCCGACAACGACGAACCCTGTCTGCTGCTTTGTCTCGAACCTGGACGATATGTGGCGTACGGCCAGAAATGCTCGCATCTGGCCTGCGCCGTGGTCCCGAAGTTGGACCAGGGAAAATTACACTGCCCGTGCCATAATGGTTCCTTCGAAGCCGCCGGTGGCCGGCCGATTGCCGGGCCTCCGCGGCGGCCATTGCCGCTTGTCACACTGGACGTGCAGGATGGTGTGATCTTTGCCACCGGTGTCGAACTCCGAACCGTATGAGGTTGCTGTGAAACCAATCCTGACACGTCGCCAGAAAGATACAATCTTCACCGGTATCTTCTGGATGGTATTGCTGCTGGTGACGCTGCAACTCTGGCTGCTGACAGCCACCATGAACGCCTACCTCGGCGGCGATACATCCGTGGTATGGCCGGGTGCGATTGCCAGCTTTGTGTGTCTCATTTTCAATCTTTGGCTCTTGCGTCGGCTCTTGTACCTGCAACGGGCCGGAGCCTGAAATGACGAACGCTTCGACAGAATCCATCCATTCAGTTCGTGCTTTACCACCCAGTATTTTTGCCGTCGTGATGGCCACTGGGATCGCCGCCGTCGCCATGCATCTGGCCGGGCAATCATGGGTGGCTTGGGGATTGTTTGGAATTGGCGTCATTGCCTACGCGGTCCTCTGGATCCTGGTGTTACTCCGCTGTTGGTATCATCGCGATGCCGTATTGACCGACATGGCAACTCATGCCGTCGCACCGGGCTTTTTCACCGTCATCGCTGCCACGGGCGTTCTGGGCAACGCCACGCTGATCATTGCGAACGCCCCGAATTATGCCCTTGTGCTCTGGATTATAACGTTGTTGCTTTGGGTGATGCTGACATACATCATTTTGCCGCGGCTGATGGAAGTAGATCCCAAGCCCACACTGGAAGCCGGCCTCAACGGTGCTTGGCTGTTGATTGTCGTCAGTACACAAGCGGTGAGCACACTGAGTGCGTTGATCGCACCACAACTTCCGAACGATGCAACAGGGCCGATCCTCTTTGTGGCTTTGTGTTTCTGGCTCATTGGTGTGATGGTCTATATCTGGCTGATCTCGCTGATTTTTTACCGCGTGATGTTTCTCCCCCTGGGCCCAGCCGCACTGACACCGGCGTACTGGATTAACATGGGAGCGCTGGCAATATCGACGTTGGCCGGCGTCGTGCTCGTCAGCGTTCGCCCGCACTTGCCGCTGCTCGACGAACTGTTCCCGTTCCTCAAAGGCATGACCCTATTATGCTGGGCGACGGCAACCTGGTGGCTGCCGATGCTCCTGGTGCTGGGTGCCTGGCGGCATCTCGCGCAGCGATTCCCCATCCGCTACGATCATAGTTACTGGGCTATCGTCTTCCCTCTCGGCATGTACTCGGCCTGCACCGCCCGCTTGGCGAAAGAAATCGACTTGCCATTCCTAATGCCCTTGGCGATTGCGTTCGCCTGGATCGCGTTTCTGGCTTGGTTTGTGACATTTGTCGGTTTGCTCAAGCGGACTTGGAATGCTGTTTGACAGTGTTCGTTTGTAGGAATCGCTCCGTGTCCACAGTGAAACGCGTCATCGCCGGCATCCAATTCATCGAGCAGATCGACTTCAACTGGTTCGCCGGGCAGCGGCGTGTTCGTGATGAACAACGGATCCCGACCGAGCCTTCGATCGTCAGTTTCCCATGCAACTTCATCTGGGGCCACAGGAGCACGATGTCTTCCGTCAACTCGTGCGGCTTGAGTGGCTGCCGACGCGAAAATCTGTCTGCCAGCGATCCTGGTCGCCGTGTTGAGGACAAGACGCAAGCAGAGACGATCTTCGCCGCCGACGAGGGCATCACACCCTTCGACGCCCCGCGGATTTGTCGGAGACTCTGTAACGCTACGTCCCGCAGAAGGTGCGGTAGCCACTCTCGTCGACCGGCGGCTCCCGATATTCTGCTCGCTCCGGCCGCTCCTCATACGGTGAACGGAGTGCCTCCAACAGTCGGTGCAGGACCGACAAATCATCCCGCTCTTCGGCGGCGGACAGTGCCTCCTCCACCCGGTGGTTTCGCGGGATGACATGCGGGTTGACGCTCCGCATCAGTGTGGATGCCGAGGCTTTTTCGTTCCCGAGTCGCGTTTGCCAGCGGGCGTGCCACGATTGGAATTCCGCGGCCTGGTACTTCTCGCTGAGCAGCGTGTCCTCCGCTGCCAGGTCGCGGAATGTGTTCGTGAAGTCCGCCCGCGTCGCCTGCATCCAGCCGAGCAGCGACTGAATCAGTTCCGCATCGCCATCCTCTTCGGTCTGCAGGCCCAGCTTCTTCCGCATTCCGGCCAACCAGTAGCCCTCGAACCGCGCCGGGAACTCATTGAGCACCTCCGTGGCGGCTGCGACCGACCGCTCGGGGTCGGGATCGATCAGCGTCAACAGTGTCTCGGCGAACCGGGCCAGGTTCCACTGCACGATATTCGGCTGGTTGCCGTACGCGTATCGGCCGCCGCTGTCGATCGAACTATATACCGTGGCCGGGTCGTAGGCGTTCATGAAGGCGCACGGGCCGTAGTCGATTGTCTCCCCGGAGATCGCCGTGTTGTCGGTGTTCATCACTCCGTGAATGAACCCGACCATTTGCCACTGCGCGACGAGGGCGGCCTGTCGGTCCGAGACCGCCCGAAGGAACTTCATGTACTTCTGCGGGACTTCGACCAGTTCGGGGTAGTGCCGGGCGATGGTGTAGTCGGCCATCGCCTTCAATGTGTCTGTGTCCCGGCGTGCGGCGTACTCGAAGGTGCCGACCCGAATGTGGCTGGCGGCCACGCGGGTGAGGACCGCCCCTTGCTGTGCCCCCGTCCGATAGACCGCTTCGCCAGTGCAGACGACCGCCAGGCTCCGCGTGGTGGGGATGCCCAGTGCCGCCATCGCCTCGCTGATGATGTACTCACGGAGCATCGGGCCAAGGGTCGCGCGCCCGTCGCCCCCGCGGGAGAACCTCGTCCGCCCCGATCCCTTGAATTGAATATCGACCAGCTTTCCCGACGGCGTGCGGTGCTCTCCGAGCAGAATGGCGCGGCCGTCGCCGAGCATCGTGAACCCGCCGTATTGGTGCCCGGCGTAAGCTTGCGCGATGGGTTGGGAGCCGTCG
>JBGSSZ010000684.1:0-4257 GCA_041736785.1 Limnoglobus sp. | reverse complement strand
GCGTGGCACTGTCACGGGCGGCGGGCCTTCCTCTTCGATAATCACCTTCCGCTTCGGCTTGGCCGGGATCGCCTCCTCTTCCTCGGGCGGGTAGCCTTCGAGCGTGGCGGCTTTGGTCGGTTTGCCCGGCGGCTGAGCCCCGACACCGACGGCCAATACGGCCCAAAAGAGGAACAGGAAGGCAGTGCGATGTCGCATAGATGAGATTTTCCAGATTCGTGCGGAACGGTCGCGATCAGGCAGTGTTCATGGTAACGGAACGCGAGGGTCGAAGCGGTGGTTTTGCGGCGAAAAACTCATGAATTTTTCACCGCATGTGTTCGCCAGCACTCCGTAAGATGCCCCCGCGGTTCCGTTGAACCCCAGGCCTGACACTGCGATCTCGCCCGACATGTGCTCGGGCAGCGCGGTCGAAAACCTTTCTCAGTGAGGATGATTCAATGCGGAAATTTGCTCTCTCAGCCGTGGCTCTGCTGGCGCTCGTGGGCTTCACGATCGCGGGATCCGTCACCGTCGTCAAGTGGGACGGCGAGAAGAATGAACTGACCGTCAAGGAAGGCGACAAGGAAGCCACCTACAAGGTCACCGACAAGACCAAGGTCAAGATGGGCGACCGCGATGGCGACATCGAGAAGGTCAAGGCGATGTGGACCAAGCAGGGCGACAAGGCTGCTGGCAAGAAGCTCGATATCACCACCGAAAAGGGTGAAATCACCGAAATCAAGATCGCTGCCCGCAAGAAGAAGTCCGACAAGTAAATCATGCGATGCCTCGCAGCCAGGCCCATCCGCTTGCGGGTGGGCTTTGTTGTTTCACGCGGCCCGCATACGATGCTGCTATGGCTCGCAAAACACCCAAGTCCAAGATCGTCGCCTTCAAGGTCGAGGAGAACCTCGCCGACTTCCTCGACAATCTCCCCAACAAAAGCGACTTCATCCGCAAGGCGATCCTCGCCCAGTTCGGCATGACCTGCCCGCTCTGCACGGGCACCGGTGTCACGCCACGCGGCGTCCACGACCACTTCAAGCCGATCCTCAGCCGCCACGCCTCCCGCTCCTGCGACAAGTGCAAAACCGACGTGGCGATCCCGCTGAACGCCGAGAGCGTCCCCGCCGCGGACCGCAAGCGGCTCGAACAGTTCCTCCACGGCGGTCACTTGTACTGTGCAAAGTGCTACCCGACGGTGCCGGCGTGCGACGACTGCGGCTGGCACGTACCGATGGAAAAGGTGGCCGAACACTTCAAAAAGGTGCACACGCACGCCTGATACGAGAGGCCCTGGATGTGTTCTGAGTGGGCTGTGACATTTACTGATCCGAATTTCGAGCCCGACCCGGGTTCACTCAACAAGCTGGTCGAACTTTTCCGTGAGTCGCAAACCGAAAGTTACGAGATCTACGCTGAAAGGTATCCACAGCCTGTATTTTGGGCCGATTGGTCAGCGATGAACCATCCTTGTTCCACAGGTGACTTTCATCCGTTGATTCGGTTCAGTAGCTTCGGATTCGAAGCCTATTGCCCTGCATGCAGTTCGAGTATTACTGACTGGTTTAAGTCGTTGGACATGCCGGAGTATCGCCAAGCTTTCATATCGCGCTGCGAGGCACAAATCGAGTTCCCTTGTTGCAAGCAGCCCAACAGACTTTCACAGATCGAGTTCGTTGGCACAGTTGGCTTCGCACGTAGCTTCATCTTCATCGATGAATTCTATCGGGAAAATCTGGCACTCTGGGAATTGATCAACGAACCTCAGTTCCAAAGGTGGCAACGCGAAAATGGCTGCGAACTCATCGTTTTTATGCACAATTTAAACTGAATTCGGTGTTCGGTGCCCGGCTTTTGCCTAACACCGAGCACCGAGCACTCTGCTGATTAGAACTGATCGAGCCAGAAGTGGCTGCCGCGGTAGTACTTCATGGGCGTCCAGAGTTCGTAGCGCCAGCCTGGCTCCTTGAACGCGGGGTACGCCTGATACGCCGGCGGTTTCACGTACGGCTGCCCCTTCGCCTCGGGCCACTTCGGGCTGTACGCCGGCCAGTAGCTGTGCGGGAAGTAGTAGTACGGATAGTAGCTGTAGCGCGTCAGCGGCGGATCGCCGGCTCGGACCGCACTCGCCATCAGGCCCATCGCCAGGGCCAGACCCAGAATCCGAATCATGTTCGACCTCCATGTCGTAGAACAGCGAAATCATCGTCGGAGCACGGCAGTCGCGTGCAATCGGTCTGACCGGAAGAGTTTCGCACGACTCGCGTGAGCCCTGCACGACCGACGCACCCTGCACAATCGGACCGCGATGGACCCCACGAGCTACGACAACCCCCTCATCACTCGCTATGCCGGCCGCGCCATGAGCGAACGCTGGGGACCGCAGCGCAAGTTCCAGACCTGGCGACGCTTATGGCTCGCCCTCGCCCAGTCCGAGCAGGAACTGGGCCTGAAAAGCACCGACGGCACCACTCCAAGGATCAGCGACGCCCAGATCGCGGAACTCGAGGCCCACCTCGACGACATCGACTTTGACAACGCTGCCGCCCACGAGAAACGCCTGCGGCACGACGTCATGGCGCACGTTCACGCCCTCGGAGATGTCGCACCCGACGCCAAAGCGATCGTGCATCTGGGGGCCACGTCGTGCTACGTCACCGACAATGCCGACCTGATCCTGATCCGCGAAAGCCTCGATGCCCTGTGCACGAGTCTGGCCAATGTGATCGACAGACTGGCGACGTTTGCGGAGACGTGGCAGCAGGAGCCGACGCTCGGCTTCACGCACTTTCAGCCGGCACAACTCACCACGGTGGGGAAGCGGGCCACGCTCTGGATCTTCGACTTCCTCCTCGACCTCCGCGAACTCGAGCGCCGTCGCGATGAGTTGCCCTTCCGCGGCGTCAAGGGCACCACCGGCACGCAGGCTAGCTTTTTGAGTCTTTTCGGCGGCGACCACGACAAGGTGAAGGCCCTCGATCGCCTCGTGGCTAGCAAGATGGGCTTCGAGGCCGTGGTCCCCGTCGCGGGGCAGACCTACTCGCGGAAGCTCGATTCACAGGTCATGGACGCACTCGCCGGGGTGGCGTCGTCGGCACACAAATGGGGCAGCGATTTGCGGTTGCTGGCGCATCGTCAGGAGATTGACGAACCGTTCGAGGCGGAGCAGATCGGCTCGAGCGCCATGGCCTACAAGCGGAACCCGATGCGGGCGGAGCGGATCTGCTCGCTGTCGCGGTTCCTGATGGGGCTGCCAGCGATGGCGGCGCAGACGCACGCGACGCAGTGGTTCGAGCGGACGCTGGATGATTCCGCGGCCCGGCGGCTCTACATCCCGCAGGCGTTCCTGGCCGCCGATGCGATTCTGCGGATCGCCCTGAACGTGAGTGCCGGGCTGGTGGTGAACGTGCCGATCATCGCGCGGAATGTGCGTGAGTACCTGCCCTACATGGCAACGGAGAACCTGATGATGGCCGCCGTGGCCGCGGGTGCGGATCGCCAGGTGGTGCATGAATCGGTGCGGGTCCACAGCCACGCGGTGACGGAGCGGATCAAGCAGGGCGTGGGACGTGCGTGTGAATTGTTTGAGCGTCTGAGGGCGGAGTCAGCGTTTGCCGGGCTCGATTTCGAGGCCATTGCCGATCCGCGTCAGTTCGTCGGTCGGGCACCGGAGCAGGTGATGGAGTTCCTGGCGGCGGATGTGGCGGATGTGCGAAACCGCTACAAATCAAGGCTGGGCGCGTCGGCGACGCTTCATGTGTGAGCTGGAGACAATGGGTCATTCTGTCATGCAGATTAAGTGTCCATTGGTGAGCTGCGGAGTTTGGCGGTTTTGGGGGCGTGGTTGCAGCTGAAAATAATATCCCAGCTGTAACTGGCTTGACCATCAGTGGGACCACTACTATTTTAATCTATTAAACGAAATTGTTCTGACAATAAGTGTGCAGAAACTGCACTCTGTCCATTACTTGAGCCGATCGTCGGGTACAGTTTCCTCGTCCGACAGAATATTCAACTCTAGAGCGGCAGGTTCATTTCTCAACTGAACTGTCGAAAATGTCTGTTTTGCCGGATGTTTTAGTTGATCGATGGTCACAAATGTCCAAAGATGTCCGCTTGTCGGGTCGACTGTCGGCCCGGCAGGGACCATTTTCAGCCACGCTACAGGAGGTTTCCGCTCATGCTGGCTACCGCACTTGCCTTGATCGCCTATTCCGCCACAGCTAACTCAGTTGCGCCAGTTGCCTGGCAAACCGATTATGCCAAAGCATA
>JBGSSZ010000658.1:0-9482 GCA_041736785.1 Limnoglobus sp. | reverse complement strand
CAGCCGCTCACACCACTGCGTCAACGCCACCAGCACGAAGGGGTCAGCGACTGCCAGAGACGTTATAGCCCGCGCAGCTGCAGCTGTCGAGAAAGGGGGATTCCCTCGGGACTTCCTTGCAAGCGGCCAACTGGCCATCGGCGGCGGCGATACCGCTCAGGCGGTGGATCATCTCGCCTTCTTCCTCGTGCGGGCTGACGACAGCTTCGCCGAGCACGTCGCGGTGCATCCTGGCGGTGACGGGCTCGCCGGGCGGGAGATTGCCGCGGCCCACGTCGAGAGCCTCACTCGCGCTCTGTCCTTCGACCGACAAACCGCGGAACCAGACCGTGCGGCGGCTGTCCCACGCGGTCCAAGTGAGTCCGTCGTCGTTCCACTTGGTGGCGAAGTGCCCGGGCACATCGATGAGCCAGTCTCCGGTGAGCGGCACGCGCACGGGGTGTCGGCGATAGCCGCTGTCGTCGCGGCGTCCAGCCGACTTCTCCACGATCAGCAATTTCAATTCCGGGGCGATCGGTTCCACACAGTGCTTGCCGCCATCCGCTTCGATCGCCGAAATCACATCGAGCCACGCACCCCAGGGCAATTCGAGCATGACATCGCTGTCGAGTGCGTTGGCCAAGTCGGCGGCGATCTGATCGATCATTTCGCCCTCAAATTCCGTCAGCGGCGGGCGATGGGGAAAGTCCATCCAGAGCCGGGCGAGGGCACGACCCTTGTAGAATTCCGCATCGAGCTTGGGCGTCCACCAGGCGAAGAAATCATCGCCGGCGGTCTCCTCGGCAGCGACGCGCTTGAGCCAGTCGAGCGATCGCGGCCCCGTGGGTGTGAGCACGGGGCCCGGGTGCAGATAGCGCACGCCGCGTGGCAGCCCCACGCTGTATGGCTCCTTCACCCGGGTCAGGGCCTGCTGGCAGCGTGCCGCCAGCCAGTGATGAAAGAGTGTTTCCAACCGGGCGTGGTCGCCGTTGACGAAGAAGCAGCCGGGATCGTGATCCCCCGGCGGCGGCTCCCAGGCAAACTCGAAATCGACTGCGAACTGCCGCAGCAGCGTCACAAGATACGCGTGATACCCCGGCCCCGCGGGCGACGTGCGGGCAATCAGCTTCAGCCGCCCGGCACTGCTGATCTTCACATCAATCGCATCGGCGGCGGGATGGCAGATAATCCGCAAATGCGGGCGACCTTCGGAATCGCGATCGAGATGGGCATCGAGCACAGCGTCGCCGACCGCCTCAAACCAGACTGCAGCCCGCGAGAGCCAGTCGCGCGCATCGGCGGGCGCATACCGGCGATTCTCCGGCACCAGCGCGGCAGTCAGTGTCAGTCCTAAAGCCATTCGTCTGGTGTACGGATTGTGAGCTGATTTGCGTCAGGTCACTTCGCCGGGCGGAGCGTGTAGGTGAATGCACCGAGCAGATCGCCGCGGTTGCCGTCGTGGCAGGAGGCGCACTGTTTGGCCATGCGGATCGCGCCGACCATCCGTGAGCCCGCTGCCGCCTCGCCGACAATCACATCTTCGCCCGTGCGGAGTTTCGCGAGGGCCGTCGACTCGAAAACGTCCAGCTTGCGGGTCGGCGCCGTGGCCACTTCGGTCATCACGGGGAGGTTGTCGGTCTCGTAGACTACGGGTTCCTTGTGCCGCAGCAGGCCGATGAGTTCGACGCGCTGGACCTCCAGCTTGGGCGCCGTGGGAAGCTGCCGGAAGCGGTGCGACTGAAACCCTGCGGACTGACGCGGAGCGGCGAGGTAGCCGAACCCTTCGGGAAAGGCGAATTCGGTCAGGCTCGCCTGGTGAAGATCCAAGGCGGCTTCGTGGCCTGGGGCGATGTTTAGAGCCGTGGAGCCATCGAAGAGCGACGATGGATTCCCCGGCGACGAAGGCTGCGGAACGGGCGGATGATCGTCGGGCTTGAGATTTTTCTCAGTCGGCGTGCGCGTGCGGATCATGCGGCCAACACCGAACCCGGCTGTATCGGCAAACGCGTCAACTTGATTCTTATGAAGCACACCCAACATGTAGTTGCGGTGACTGCGTTGCACTTCCAGATCTGACTCGACAGCAGATAGCCGCGCGAGTGTTTCCTTCGGCAGCGGTTCTGACTGTGGCTGTGCCGCCGGTGGTAGTCGCGAATCGAGCGGTTGAACGGGATAAAGTTCCCGCAGGTGGTCGTATTGGCGTGAGTTTTCGACGTAGGTCAACGCCGGATAAATATACGCGATCGCCGTGGCGAGGATCGATGCGATATGAAAGTGTTTCGGTCGGTTCGAGAAGGTTCGCCAGTTGATCCAGATCAGTGCCAGGAGCAAAGCTTGAATCAGGAACACCGGCGAGACCACCGGAGACATGCACAACATCAGAAATGTCCCCGCGCAGGCGGGAAGCCAGAACAGCGTGTCCGATGGCGGCACTCGTCGCGCTGCCGTGTTTGCGATGGCAAGGAAACCCAGGGTCAGGATCAGTGAGAAGATCAGCATGACATGCCCCACTTCTGCGAGTGATGTGTCAATACTACTTCACTGGGGGCCGTTGTGTTTCGAGTTCTCGCAGACCCAGGTTGAGCTCCGTCTCGGCCATGATCTTCGAAGCGTTACATGGCGTCGTGATGAAGAAGATATTGTCCATCACAGCCGGGGCCGCATCGGACATTTCGCTGATCACCTTCAGCACGCTCCACAGCTTCGGGTCCGCCAGCGTCAGTGTGAGCCGCTTGCTCGCAAGATCCTTCAATTTCGGATCGATCACAATGTTGACCCCCGACTGCTCACGGAGGAGCGAGACGATCTCCGTCAGTGATTTCTCCTGCACGGCGAGGTTGACCGTGGGTCCATAAAGCATCTTGGCCATGAGTGATTCTGGAATCATCATTGGAGCGACACCACGCTTGTAGCTGCCTGGAACGCTTGGCATCACGAACGAGTTACCGATCACAATCTGCCCAGCGCGGACAGTGTAGCCGGCTCGTGGTTCTTCACTGAGCTGGGCACAGACTTCATCGATCACATCCCGCAGTGTCAGACCACGGAGCCTGATCGGATCGAGCTTGGTCTCATACAGATTTGTGTGTCCAGTGAACTTGTTGAAGCGTTCGGGGTCGAGGCGGATTGTGAGATTGTGCTTCTGGCCGAGCATCTCGAACAGTTCACCCATTGAGGCGTTCTCCAGCGTTGTGTTCTCCAAGCCGCACGGCTGGCTGAGGGCATGGGTCACATACGCCACGCTGCCGGGCTTGAACGCGGGCGACGCCGCAGTGACGGGTTTCGGTGCGTCCGCCGCACTGACATACCACACACCGGCGAACACGACTGCGACACTGAGCACTCGTGCAAGATTCGATCGGGACATGACACGGCTCCGCTGGAGGGAAGGGGTCCGCGAACAGAACGATTCTGACGGTTCTGCGTTGGCAGAGCCCGCGACGGAGAACTGAAAATGGAGAGGATTCCGACTGGTGCGGCGACCCACACGGCGATGATAATAGGATGATGCGACACGCTGGACACACCATGACTCGCCGCGGGTTCACGCTGATCGAATTGCTGGTGGTGATTGCGATCATTGCGATCCTGATCGGGCTCCTCCTTCCTGCCGTACAGCAGGTGCGGGCCGCGGCGAGCCGCAGCGCCTGCACCAACAACCTCAAGCAGATCGCTCTCGCCACGCACAACTACGAACTCACCGCGGGCACACTCCCGCCGGGGCTCGCACATCCGGGCACCGATGGCCGCATCACGTCGCTGTTTGTTGAACTGATGCCGTATCTGGAGCAGACGACCATCGCAAACACCTGGGACTACGCCACGCCGCTGAACAACTTCACGCCCGGCAGCGGGCCGGGTGCCACGCGGCTGCGCGTGCTTGAGTGCCCGTCGGCGGGGATCACACAGAATCCGCTAGTGTCGGCTGGCACGGCGGTCGGGCTCTGCACCTATGCCGGCAACGGCGGCACGCAGGCCTTCCCGCTCGAAGACGCCACGATCGACGGCCTCTTCCACGATTGCGGGCCACTCTCCAAACCCGACAGCGGGCAGCAACCCGTGAAGCGGATGCAGATCGTCGACGGCATGTCGAACACACTGATGTTTGCGGAGCGGAACGTCGGTGACCCGGCGATGGATTCGTATGTGACGGCTCCGTTCATCACGCCGCCCGATCCCACACTGAACGTGATGATCAGTTATTGCGTGTGGGGTTCGCCGCCGAGCCGCACTTCGATTGTGTCGGTGTCGTTCGGCGCGTACGGCCCGTCAAACTTCAACTTCCCGCAGCCGTATGTGCCGCCCGCGTTCGGTCCGGAGATCCCGCTGGCGTGGGACGACTATAAGAATGACGTGACGCTGCGTCTGAACGCCATCGGCAGCCGGCACAGGGGGATCATCAACGCCGCCATGGCTGACGGCTCCGTGCGCGGACTCCGTAACATCAACACGCCAACGCTCCAGGCACTTTGCACCCGCGCCGCCGGCGATTTGCCCGGCGACTACTGAGCCGCACGATCGGAAGCATCCTTCCGACCCCGCGAATCGTCACAAGTGGTCCGCAGTTTGCCGATGATCTAACCTGCCAAGTTTGCAGCACTTCCGCAGTTCGCGCCAAGCCGCGACGTCAGCGGCACAGATCCTGCACGACTACGCCGCATCGCGGCTGAACTTCCAAAGCAGCACTCGCGATCCTCCGGGCCGGGAATGGCCCTTATGTCACACCCTCTTGACGGAGAGAATTATGCGCAGCACGTTTGCAATCCTGGCGATGACCGCCGCAGGCATGACACTCACGACCGGCGACGCCGCCGCTCAGCGCTACATGGGCGGCCGCGGTTACACCGGTGGCTTTTCCAATGGCTACCTCAACAACTTCTCTGGCGGCTACCTCAACAATACTACGGGTGGCTATCTCAACAATGGCTATCCCGGGTACGGCTACAACAACGGGTTCTACGGTTACGGCGTCGACAACTACGGCTCCCGCAATTACGGCAACAATGTCTACGGAAACAATCAACGCTTTCGCGGCTACGACCAGTCCTACTACAACAACGGCACCATGCAGTATGGCTACTCCCAGCCGTACATGAACAACAACACAATGCAGTACGCCGGCGGAATGAATTACACCACCAACGGCTGCGGCGGCGTGGTGCAGGCGGGCTATGCTTCCGCGGTGAATTCCGATCCCTCCATCGCTCGCGTCAATGTGATCGTGCCCACCGAAGATACCAAGCTCTGGATTGCCGGTGAAATGATGGACACCAAAGGCCAGGTCCGCGAATTCAAGTCCCCGAAGCTCGAGACCGGCAAGAACTACACCTACACCATGAAGGCTCAGTGGACTAACAGCGAAGGCAAGAAGGAAGAAAAGACCCGCGAGATCGAAGTCACACCCGGGTCGAACAACACGGTCGATTTCAACCGGACTGACGACACCAAGAGCAAGAAGAGCGAATAATCAGACATTGCACAGTGTGCAATCGTGGCGGCGTCTTGCACTGCGAGGCGCCGCTGTTTTATTTGTGGGGTAGCATCTCAAACGTCGCGGCGATGTCGATTTCCGCGAGCGAGTTCTTGCCAGTGCAAAGGTTCATCAGGATTTCGTCCTGTACGCGCCCGCGCTCGAGGGCTTCCACATACGGGAACCGCTGAAATGACACCATTGAATATTTGGAAAAGAACCGCCCCGGATACTGTTCTTCAAGCTTGTGCTCGACCTGTCGCTTGAGTGCGAATCGCGGATCGGCCGAAGTGTCACGCATCTCGATGAAGTTGTCGAGCGCCATGCGGGCGATGGCGTCGGCATTGGCTTTACGCTCCGCAAAGACTCTCGGAAAAATTTCACTCCAGTCACCGTCGCAGGTCTCGAAGAGATCGAGCACGGTTTCGCAGTCCTCAAATGCGGCGTTCATACCCTGTCCGAAGAACGGCACGATGGCATGGGAGGCGTCGCCGAGGAGCAAAGCCTGTCCGCCAAGATGCCAGGGCGCGCAGCGCACCGTGACAAGCCCACCCGTGGGATTCTCCGCAAACTCCCGGTCGAGGTCAGTCAGCAGCGACACGGCGTCCGGGAACGTCGTCTGGAAGAACGCACGCACCTCGTCGCGGGCTTTGAGCTTGTCGAATTCGCCGTGTGCGAGGAAGAGCGTGCAGGTGAAGGTGCGGTCGAGATTGGGCAATGCAATCATCATGAAGCCGCCGCGGGGCCAGATGTGCAGCGCGTTGGGCTCGATGCGGTAGCCGCCATCGGCCGCGGGCGGGATGGTGAGTTCCTTGTAGCCGTGCTCGAGCCAGTCCTGCGAATAGTCCATGCGGGTGCCCTGCATCAAAGCCAGCCTCAGCGCCGAGGAGGCACCGTCTGTGCCGATGGCGACCGGTGCGGGCACGGTGAACTCGCGCTGCGTCGCTTCATCGCGGAACGTCAGTGTTTTCTCGGCGATGCTGTAGCCGATGCAGCGGTGCTGAAAGTGAATGCTGGCATTCGGCTCCGCGGCCAGGGCGTCGAGCAGTTGGGCGTTCAGCCCGCGACGACTGACGCTGTGGATGCACTCCTCCGGCTTGCGGCCGTAAGGTATCAGCACGCCCGCACCCGCAACGGGATGAATGAAACGACCCCGCATCGGGATCGCCCGGTCCAGCACCGCCTCGTCGAGGCCTACTCGCGAAAGGGCATGAATGCCACGAGCCGAGAGTGCCAGGTTGATCGAGCGGCCTTCCTCGATCACATCCGCACGGAGGTCCGCACGGCGTTCGTACACCGTGACCTTCAAGCCCTTCCGCGCGAGCATGAGCGCCAGCAGTGCACCCGCGAGCCCGCCACCGACCAGCGTGACGGAATCAGACGAGCCGTGAGCGTCAGCGACCGGTGCCTTGTCTGCCATTTCATTTCTCCAGTCGCTTACGCTCGTGGCTCGTCAATTGCTTCCCGCACCCGAACAACGTCCGCAAAGCGATTATAAAACGGCACCGGAGCCAGGCGGATCACGTCGGGCTCGCGCCAGTCGCAGACGATGCCGGCCTGCTCAAGTTTGTGATAGGCACTCTTGCCACCGGCCACGCGCACTGACATTTGACAGCCGCGGCGGGCTGGGTCTGCGGGTGTGAGAATCTCGATCCCCGGCAGCGATCGCAGTGCGTCGTCGAGCAACCCCGTGAGGGCCACGCTCTTCTCCCGCAGTGGGGCGAGGCCGACTTGGGAATAGAGTTCGAGCGACGCCAGCAGTGCCGCCATCGAGAAGAGCGGGGGGTTGCTGAGTTGCCAGCCCTCGGCTCCGGGGATGGGCTGAAAGTCCGGACCCATCTGGAACCGCGTGGCCTTGTCATGCCCCCACCATCCGGCGAGCCGTGGGCGATTCGTGGTCGCATGGCGCTCGTGTACGAAGCAACCCGCCGGGCAACCGGGGCCGCCGTTCAGATACTTGTAGCTGCACCAGACGGCGAAATCGACGCCCCAGTCGTGCAACTGCAACGGCACGTTGCCGACCGCATGAGCGAGATCGAAGCCGACGATGATGTCGTGTTTGTGCGCTGCCGCGGTGATCGTCGGGATGTCGAGGAACTCGCCGGTGTAGTAGTTGACGCCGTCCATCAGGACGAGTTCGAGTTCATCGCGATGCGCTTCAATCAGCGCGACGACATCCTCGGTGCGGAGCGTGGCTTCGCTCGCACGCGGCTGGGCAATGATCAGGGAGTGTGCCGGGTCGCGGCCGTGCTGCTGAAGCTGCGACGCGATCGCGTATCGATCCGACGGAAACGCACTGTGGCCGATGAGCACCTTCTGCCGCTGTGGCACCCGGCCGTAGAAGCTCGTCAGCATCAGGTGCAGATTCACCGTCAGCGTGTTCATCGCCACGACTTCGATCGGCTTCGCGCCGACGAGCTTGGCCAGGTGATCGGTGCAGAGTTCGTGGAAACTGACCCAGGGGCGGTCGGGCTTGAAATGCCCTTCGACGCCAAGCTCGCGCCAGGCTTTAAGTTCGCGTTCGACGTTCTCCGCGGCCGCTTTCGGCATCAGACCGAGCGAGTTGCCGCAGAGATAGGTCTTGCCCGCGGGAATGTGAAATCGCTCACGATACCCTGCGAGCGGATCGGTGCGATCGAGAACTTCAGCTTTCGCCTTCAAGTCGATGAGCGTCATACTTCCTCGGCGAGCGGGAAGAGCAGCGGCCGCGAGGGTGCGGCGTCGCTGACAAAATTCGGTCGTTGAATGCTCAGCACATACCGGCCATCGGACACACTCTGCGGCACGTAAATCAGTTCCGTGATCGTGCGAAGAAGTTGCTCGGGCAATTCCTGCGAGCCAGGTAGCATCTCCCAGAAGACGCGATGTGCCGCAAGAACACCGCCGTCGTGCAAGGGGTCGACCGACGGCAGATCGATGAGCAGATGCTGCACGCCGAGGTCGCGGATCGCCGTCATCGCCTCCGGCGTGAGGTATGGAGTCGACTCGTTTTGCCACTGCCTCGTGCGCTTGCTCGCGTCGTTCGGCAGCGTGCGGATCACCAGAGCATCGACAAACGCGGGGTCGTATTTGACAATCTCGATCGCATCCGCTGTGATCGCACGGCCTTCGGGCTGGACCGTGATTAATGTCGCCGGGATGAGGAGATCCATCTCGACGTCCGCGATGGGAAACCGCTCGCGACTGAGGTGCCCGGCGCTTTCGGTATGCGTGCCGTTGCAGTGCGGTGTGAACGTGATTGTTTCGCAGTTGCAGGAGCCGCCGGCGCGGACGTCCAGCGTGAAACCGTCGCCGCTGAATGGCTTCGCGGTCGCCAGCGGCACGCCGTAGGCGTTGGACTGCAGGCCGTGGAAATCGAGCGGCAGCGACAGATCGACCGATTGACCGAGCCGGTACGGGCGACCGCCGATGGTGACGAACACGTTCATAGAAACACTTCGGGTTTTGTTCCCAGCCAGCGGCAGGCGGTGCGAAAAAGCAGGTCTTCCTTTACCGTTGTCGCCAGATTCATCGAGCGGATCAGCGCCCCGGGCTCCTGCTCGCCAAGCGGGAACGGATAGTCCGTGCCGAGCGCGACGCGCTCCGAGCCCATCACATCGATGAGATACTGCAACGCTCGCGGATCGTGCACGAGGGCATCGACTGTGATCCGCTTGAGATACTCGCGCGGGTTGACTTTGTTATCCATGGCACAGAGGTCGGGGCGGCAGTTGAAGCCCTGCTCGATGCGGCCGATGGTGGCCGGGAACGAACCGCCACCGTGAGCGAATGCGATCCGCAGACTCGGCAGCTTCTCGAGCACGCCGCCGAAGATCAGACTGACGATCGCCCGCGTCGTCTCCGCCGGCATCCCGACGAGCCAGGGCATCCAATATTGATTGAGTTCTTTCGTGCCCAGCATCTCCCACGGATGCACGAAGACTGCCGCACCGAGCTCCGCCGCCCGCTCGAACACAGGGCCGAGCGACGCGGCATTCAGGTTCAGATCGTTGACGTGCGAGCCGATCTGCACACCCGCGAGCCCGAGGTCGCG